>CADCQP010000210.1 GCA_902803535.1 uncultured Bacteroidia bacterium
AGGACAATCATCTTGGTGTTGAGAAGCTTGAAGGATCCCCTCATCACAGCGGGATCGATCCCGGAGAAGATGTAACCGGCACAGCCCCTGAGAGCATCATTGTCGACTGCGATGCCGGGACCGCCGTCAAGGCATATGGCATAGATCTCGGCGGAGCCGCTGAGGCTTATGCTCCCCTTTTCGACATTACGTGGAAGTTTCCAGGTGAAAATCCCTACGCTGTCACAGCCCCCCTCCAGTGCCCTGACCTCAGCCTTGAGGGTATCGCAACGCAGGCTCGCCCTGAAATCAGGCGAAGCCTTGCCGAACAGGACGCTTACGCGGGATATGGCCTTGGAGCGTTCCTGGGCATATCTGTGGGTAGTGCGGCGGAAAGTAAAGGTGGCCTGCCCGTTGAGCTGGGCAAACTGGCACATGGGGCCGTAACGCCTGTGACGCGCACGGATAGTAGTTGAATCCCCATAGACGGTGTAACGCGTAAGCGCCCCGGAATACCCCTGGCGGACGGAAACTGTAGCTACACCCTGGATAGTCGGGACCATGCTTGGACCGGAGCCGCCGAAGCGTTCCTGAAGCTTCTGCCTGAAAATGGACGTGATGCGGTCCATCTCTATCTGGGAATCTCCATAATACATGATCCTGACAATGGTGTCCCTCGCCGCCGCCTTTTCCATGCTTCTGAAAAGTGGGTCGAAATACGTCAGGCCGTCTCCGGGAAGGATCAGCCTGCCCTCACTCTGGGCGGCATTGTACCGGGCTGAATCCGGCTTGGCTGAGAGGGTGGCAGTGTCGGCCGAAGCGGTGACAAGACTCTTGTCCACACGGCGCAGGATGGTGTCTACATTGACGGCCGTTCCCTCCACATGCGCCGTATCGGAAAGCGACTGGGCATATGAAGGGAACCTCAATGTAAAATCATCGGTGACTTTTACCCCGTCTTCAGGGAAAAGCCACCAGATAAATCCCAGGGCCAAAGCGACGGCCAGGATGAAAATCAGGATTTTACCCGCCCTCATTCTTCCTCCTGCAAAGCTCTCTCCCTCTTCCTGCGTTCCTGGCCCTTGACCAGGAAGATGCTGATTTCAAAGAGGATATAAATAGGCAGAGACACGATCAGGAGGGTAAACGGGTCACTCGTGGGTGTAATGAAGGCCGCAAGGACCAGTATAACGACAACTGCTTCTTTCCTATACCTCATCATGAACTCGGAATGGAGGACTCCCAGACGCGCCATCAACAGGCTTATGACGGGGATTTCGAAGACTATGCCGAAGACGAGGCTCAGGATGAGCAACGTATCTGTGTAACTGTTCAGGGAAAGCATGCTGTGGACATCAGGACTTACATTGTAAGTCGTGAGAAAGCGGAGGGTTACCGGATAAACTATCAGGTAATTCATGGCTACGCCCAGCATGAACATTATATATGAAGCGAGGAGAATCGGCATTGAATGCCGTTTCTCCTCGTCATATAATGCAGGAGCGATGAACTGGTAAAGGACGAAGATAATGTAAGGCGAAGCACAAAGAAGGCCAACCATTATGGACATCTTCATATGCACGAAGAACTGTTCTGTCAACTGGGTGTTGATCAGTTCAACGTTGTAGGGAGCAGCCCCGAGCAGCTTGTAGGTTATGAAACCTTCCCTGCAAGGAGCGAGCACCGCAGCGAAAAGCTGGTGCTTGAACACGAACCCCAACACGCTGAACAGCGCAGTAGCACCCAATATACGGAACAGGCAACCCCGCAAAACTTCCAGGTGGTCCCAGAAGGTCATCTCCGCCTGATTATCGTTACTCATCCCCAGACCTGTCGCGCTTTATTGGTTCTCGGAAGTATTCTTTTCTTCCTTGGCGGGCTTGTTGATGTCCTCGGTCAGGCCGTTGAGACCGTCACGATAGCTTTTCACGCCCTTGCCAAGTCCTTTCATCAGCTCAGGAATCTTCTTACCGCCGAAAAGCAGCAGGATAACCAGAGCGATTATTATAATCTCAGGTGCACCTAAATTCATACTGTTACTTGTTATAGGATTCTTTAACAAACGGAGCCCTCAGGAGGTACTCGGCACTTTCACGGACGCCGTCCATGATGTCCTGTCCCTTAGGCATGCCTTCAAGCTCGACGACGAAGTCCTTCATACCGGCAAGGTCGGCATTGTTGAAGATGGCTTCGAAACCGACCATTCCGCTCTGTCCGATCTGGTATTTATCCTTGATGTGGAGCATGGTGAAACGGCCGGGATACTTCTGGAAGTACTCGACAGGGCTCTGCTGGCCATAGACAGCCCAGTAAACATCCATCTGGAAGAACATGTTGGCAGCATCGATGTGCTCGATCATGTAATCAAGCATGGTAACGCCTTCAACCTTCTTGAACTCATGGGAGTGGCTGTGATAACCAAGCTTGAGGCCGGCTGCGTTGCAGAGCTTGCCGATCTCAGTGAAATACTCGCAGCGTGTCTGCAGTTCAGCAAGAGTGGTAGGAACTGATGACGACGGGATTACGACATATTTCATACCGGCAGCCTTAGCAGCGGCGATGGCTTCCTTCCACCACTCAAGGGCAGCGGTGAAGTCATGTGCCTCAGACTCCTGCGGAGACAGCTGATGGTTCGTATGGGTGGAAAGGGCGGTCAGGCCGGCAGCAGCAAGGTCAGCCTTGAACTGCTCGGGGCTTACTCCGTAGAACTTGCCGTTGGCATAAGAGGCAGCCTCACCTGAAGTGTATCCCATCTCCTTGAGCTGCTTGAACACCGCCTCATGGTTCTGGGCATATAGTTCAGGCTTGCCGATAAGCTGGCGGAGGGAATAAAGCTGAAGGCACAGGTCCTTCTTGGGCAGGGTGTCCTTCCCTTTGCCTGAGCATGCGGAGAACACGACAAGGGCCATGCTTACCGCAGCGATCATCATAAATGCTTTTTTCATAATATACAGATTTACAGTTCTTTGATTCTGACATTGCGGTACCAGACATCATCACCGTGATCCTGGAAACCGATGTAACCTTCGTGGTTTTCACCTCCCATGTTGTTAAGCAGGACATATGCCACCGGGAAGTCGCCTCCCTCCTTGAACTTGCTGTTCTGGAGCATTTCGTTCCACTTGGGGGTCCAGAGGTGGTATTCCACAACGTTCTGGCCGTTCTGGCCATGGACTACAGTCCCTTCATAGACCATGATCTTGGCGGTGTTCCACTCGCCGAAAGGCTTGGCGTTCTGAGGCTTGGCCGGGATCATGTCATAGAGGGAGGCAGCCTGGCGGTTGCCGTCGACACCCAGCTGGGCATCCGGATGGTTGGCGTTGTCAAGTACCTGGTACTCGGAAGCAGACTGCCAGATGGGAAGGTACTCGTCCTTGCCGTTCTGTTTTGCCATGGCTTCCTGTGCAAGGTAGAAGACACCTGAATTGCCACCCTTGGAAATCTTGTACTCGAACTCGAGCTGGAAGTTCTTGAACTTGTGAGCGAAGATCAGGTCTCCGCCGCCTTCCACCTGGGCCTCTCCGGTACCGGAGCCTTTGAGCTTGATGCATCCGTCCTCAACGCTCCAGCTTGCAGGGGGAACGTCCATTCCGTAACCACGCCAACCGGTAAGGGTCTTGCCGTCGAACAGGGTGATGAACCCGTCTGCATCCTTCGCATATGAAGAAACATCGATGTTGGCCTTGTCGGCTATCGTGTACTCCACAGGGGATGAAACAGCCGCGCCTTCAGGTGCGGGGGCATTGCACTTCTTGCCGCAGAAATAACCGCAAGCGAATCCCGCAGCAAGCAGAAGCAGATATAAAAGCAGTTTTTTCATATGTTAGAGAATCTTGACTTTGATGTTCCTGTACCAGACTTCGTCACCATGGTCCTGAAGACCGATGAAGCCTTCATGTTCATCTCCGCCGGCATTCGAGAAAGCCTCGAAAGCGGCCGGCCATGCCTTCTCGCTGAACTTGCTGGTCTGGAGGAGTTCGATCCACTCGGGAGTCCAGAGTTCGTAAGAGACCACCTGCTTTCCATTCTGGAAATGGGTGACCTTACCGTCCTTGACGCGGATGACGGTCTTGTTCCACTTGCCATAGGGCTTCTGGTTCTGAGGCTTGGCGGGAATGAGGTCATACAGGGAGCTGGACTGCCTGTTGCCGTTCTTTCCGAGCTTGGCGTCGGGATGGTTGGCATTGTCGAGGACCTGGCTCTCAAGACCGGAAACGACTATGGATTCGAGCTTTCCGTCGGTAGCAAGCTCACGGGCCAGATAGAAGATGCCTGAGTTGGCTCCTTTC
Organism: uncultured Bacteroidia bacterium; assembly: GCA_902803535.1. GTDB lineage: Bacteria > Bacteroidota > Bacteroidia > Bacteroidales > UBA932 > Cryptobacteroides. The sequence continues at coordinate 4,269 of CADCQP010000210.1, forward strand.
GCGACCTTCCACTCTATGGACAGTTCGAAATCCTTGAACATATGGGCGAAGATGATGTCACCGCCCTTCTTGCCTTCGGATTTACCGGACTGCTTGCCAAGGAAATGGATCGCGCCGTCGGCGACTTCCCACTTGTCGGGAACGGAATATTTCGCATATCCCCTCCAGCCGGTGAAGTCCTGGCCGTTGAAGATCGAGATGTAGCCGTTCTTGTCGATCGGGAGGGTCACCTTTTCCCAGCACTCAGGTCCCTGGAAACCCTGGGAAACATACATATCCACATAACCCGGCTTCGAAGAAGGGGTTACAGGAGTTCCTGCCATCGCAGCGACACTCGCTGCGAGGCAGGAAATAAGAAGAAATGCCTTTTTCATATGCATCCGTACCGTTTAGACGTTCGGGATCTCGGGAAGGGTCCAGCCCTCACGATAGACCGGCTTGATGAGCCTTGCAGCGTACTCCTGTGCATTGACGGGCTCGCTGTACTCACGGTCGAAGGTCGGGTGTCCGTTGGTGATCTTGAACTTGTCCTTGATGACATCCTTGATGGTAGCGTCAGCCGGGATGTTGGTGAACCTCATGTTCTTGCCATCCCACTTGAGCCACTGGCCGAGAGACTGGAGACGGACTGCGGCGACACCCATGACGATAACCTCGTTGAGCGGGCCGGCCAGGCTGAAGTCTGACTCGGTGATCACGCGGTGATCAGGATCTTCCTTGCAGGCACGTACCCAGTCCTGCTGGTGGTTGTCACCCTTGACGATACGGCAGCGCTCCGGGACGACCGGCTCACGGCCTGAGCAGAGGAAGGGCTTGTAGCCATATGTTCCGACGACCATGGTGTCCTTGGTTCCGTAGAAGATGCAGACTCCGTTGCTGTCGAAGTGCTTACCCTCAGGAGTGTTGATCGGGTAGTCCGGCATCAGGCCGCCGTCGTACCATGTCAGTTCGCATGCCGGGAGGGCAAGCTTGGGCATGTTCTCGCGGGCGGGGAAACGATAGGTAATCTTCTGGGCAGTCGGGCAGGCATCGGTCATCAGCATGGTAGAGCTACCGATAACCTCTGTCGGAGAGCCGAGATTCAGTCCGCGGAAGGCAACCTGGAGGATATGGTTGGCCATGTCTCCGAGTGCGCCCGAACCGAAGTCCCACCAGCCGCGGAAGTTCCACGGAGTGTAGGCCGGGTTGTAGTCGCGGTATTTGGCCGGGCCGATGAAGGCGTCCCAGTTCATCGTGGAAGGAACGGGCACTTTCTCGGTCGGAGCAGCCATTCCCTGCGGCCAGATAGGACGGTTGGTGAAGGCCTCTATCTTGGTGACTTCACCGATCTCACCGTTCCAAAGCCAGTTGAGAGCCTGACGGGTACCGGAGCTGGATGCGCCCTGGTTACCCATCTGGGTAGCAACGCGGTACTTCTTGGCCATCTTGGTCAGCAGACGTGACTCATATGCATAGAGAGTCATCGGCTTCTCTACGTAAACGTGCTTTCCGGCAGACATTGCGTCGGCAGCGATGATAGCATGAGTGTGGTCAGCTGTAGCTACAAGCACTGCATCAGCCTGGGGAAGCATCTCGTCGAACATCTTGCGATAGTCGTTGTAACGCTTAGCCTGCGGATATTGCTCAAAAACGTGACCGGCATAAGCCCAGTCGACGTCGCACAGACCGATGATGTTCTCAGTAGAGAGTGCCTTGAGGTCGGAAGCTCCCCTTCCGCCGATACCGACAGCAAGGATATTGAGCTTATCTGTGGAAGCCTGAGGTTTGGTTGCCTGACGGGCAAGAACCGTGTTGGGAGCAACTGCGAGACCTGCTGCAGCAGCGCCTCCCATCTTGAGGAATTCTCGTCTTGAAATGTTAGACATAATAGTGTGTATTAATTAGACAAAGATAGTAATTCTTTACGGAATAAAGCGCATGACGCTCTTTACTTTCATCGACTCGTCGACTGCGGTGAGATACGAGATACTGTAGGCTTTCCCGCCCTTTTCCACGTTCAGGACGATGTGGCCGCCGTCAAAGGCGGACTCGCATATGTCTCCCACGCCGGGCTTGCCCGCGTCCTCGTCCCTGCGCTGGGCCGTGAAGCATGTCGGGCATATGATCCTGTCCCCGGGATAAAGCGACCTGTCCGACAGGGTCTCGAGGGTAGGAGGCGCAGTGTGGGGCTGGTCCCATACGCAACTCACCCACACCCTTGCAGAAAGGGCCTTGACAAGCTTACGAGGCATGGAATTCAGGTAACCGTGATGGTTGAGCTTGGCAACGTCGGCATGCCATACCGCATCGGCCATTTCCTCTTCAATGATATGTTTGACTCCGTTTTCATCCTTCCAGCTGTCGGAGAAATCTCCGGCGGTGTAGAAGGAGAACGGGCCGTACTTGATGAATATTCCCTGGCTCATCCCGTTCTCATTCAAGCTCTTGGGATGGGTCTTCGCAATCCTGTCAGCATAAAGGTCCCTGATGGTTCCATCCCTGAGGGCGATCCTCCCGTTTGCCGAGATGTTGCGGACCTTGAACGAACCGAACGCCGACGGGTCCTTAAGCATGACGATCTGGTCCTCGGCCCCGAGCCTGAGCTGCTCGACCTTCATCCCGCGCTCACGGGTCTGGTAGTCGTAAAACTGCCTCATCTGGATGCTCTCCTCAACGTTCTCGCCAAGGGGGATGGGTTCCTTCATCTGGGGATAACAGCGGTCGAAAGCCTTGCCGAAAGACAGGTACTCGGCAGCCTCGGAGAAGCCGCTCAGGCGATAATCCTCTGTCCCCGGCTTGATCCCGGAATAGAACCTGCGCCCGCCGCCATGGTCGGTGTGATAATGGGACAGCATCATGTAATCAACCTTGTTTCCTCCGGGATTCACCCTCTGGACGTACCTCGCGATCCACTCTCCGGCATGCCGGGAGCCTCCGGGAAGCAAAGGCAGGGGCACCCTTCCGCGGGCCTGTGAACGGCTCACCACATCGTGGTCGCCACAGTCAAGGAGCATGGATGTCCCGTCAGGGAAAATCATGAACATGGACTCCCCGACCCCGGTGTAGATGAAGTGGACCTGGAACTCTCCCTTTTCCCATCCTTTCCAGGGTTTTCCGACCCACTTGTCATAGGTCCCGCGTGCGAAAAGGTCATTGAAATCAGCAACCATGGCCAGCGCTGCGCCGGCGCCGGCTGTTTTCAGGAATTGTCTTCTATCCATTATGCATCAAGAATTATAAGCAAATGTAAAAGTAATAATTACTGCTCTCTTTTGCAAATAATCAATAGCTCCGTTCCTTTTTGATACGCTCATATGCGTTGTTGATGAGCTTGAAGTTCTCCTCGGCCTGTTTCTGGGCAGACGCGCCCTGTCCTGCATACCTGTCAGGATGGTATTTCATGGCAAGTTCACGGTAGGCGCGCTTTATTTCCTCATCCGTTGCCGAAGGAGACACTCCGAGGACAGCATATGGGGACGCGGCACTGCGCGGGGCTGTCCCTCCGCGGTTGTATTCGGTGCGGCGTGATTCATCGCGGTCATATGAAGAACGGTCATATGAATTGCGTCCCGCCCACTCGTCATATCCGTAACTGCCGCTCCACGACTGCCTTCCGCTCGATGTCCGCCCGCTGCCGGACCTGTTGTCGCTGCGGGTCTGGCTGCTGCCACTGGACCTGTTGTCGCTGCGGGTCTGGCTGCTGCCACTGGACCTGTTGTCGCTGCGGGTCTGGCTGCTGCCACTGGACCTGGTATCCTGCCAGTGGGGGTAACCCAGGAAACGCGCGACGAAGCGCTGGCCGAGATAGTAGCCGTAGAAAAACCCGATTATCCCGCCGAGAGGCCCCAGGATAGCGCCCCCTACCCTGGCCAGGAAAGAGCCGGCCAGGATTCCGACAACGATCTCGAGTATCCTACGGAAGAGTCCCATCTTTTCTGGATGCAAATATAACCTTTTACAAAATTACCATTAGGTTTTTTCGCTGCAAAATCCTAAAATTGTATGTAGAAAAACCACTCACCCATATGAATAAATCCGTCGCATGCATCCTGGCGCTCATATTCCTGGGATCGATCGTCTCATTCTCCCAGCCAAGGATTGACAAGAATCTCAAGATAGAACTCAACAAAGCCGATGGACAGTACTCCGTCTCGGACACGGTCAAGGTCACGGTAACCCCTTTGGAGGCATATGACAAGCCCCTTGAAATGCATGTCTTTGAGAACGGGACGCTGGTGAATACAATGAAACTGGGCGTGATCACTTCGAATAGGACGGTTTACACCGACGTCCGGAGCGAACCGGTCGCAGTCATGTTGGAATTCCGTCAGGAAGGTACTCTGCCTGAGAAGATTCCGATGAACCTGGACCGGAGTGAAGACACTTTCAGGATCGGATATGTAGTGGGAGGGAGCGGATTCAGGCCGGGCTTCAAGGTGCCCGGCGACCTGAAAAGCTACTGGGCGCGCCAGATACGCCGCCTCAGAAAGAAAAAGATGGTATCCGAGGCCAGGCCGGTCGCATTGAGCGCCGCCGATGCCGCCGGATACGAATGCTTCGACGTCAAAGTCAACAGTCTGGACAGCATCCCGGTAAGAGGCTATGTGGCACGCCCGAAGAACGCCGCGAAGGGCTCCCTGCCCATCGTCATCCAGCTCCATGCCGCAGGCGTGTCAGGGAACTGGTGTAGATCCAAGGTCAGCGACGCCGTCCGGCTGGCTTCATATGGAGCCATAGCCTTCGATTTCAACGCCCACGGCATGCTTAACGACGCAGACGACTCCTATTATAAAGCACTCGAGAACGGGAGGCTGAAGGGCTACAGCGGCAGTCCTATAAACAGCCGGAAAGAATACTATTTCCGTATGATGTTCCTGCGGGCGATCCGGGCCCTGGACTACATCACCCAGGACCCGGCCTGGGACGGGAAGACCATAATGCTCCTGGGTGAAAGCCAGGGAGGGGCGCAGGCCGTGGCCATGGCCGGGCTTGACGACAGGGTGACTGATGTCGTGATCAATGTCCCCGCCGGAATAGGGAACGGAGGCTTCCTTCTCGGACGCAACGATGCATGGCCATATCCTGCAGAAAACAATGGGATCAAGACCCCGACTTCTCTGCATATGGACCTGTCATCCCTCAACGTAACTCCGAAGAATGCCAGGAAGACGATGAAAGTCGCCCCGTACTTTGACGGCGCGCTTTTGCTGAAAGGCTGCAAGGCACGCTTCCTGGTGGAGATCGGTCTCGTAGACACCACTTGCCCACCATCTGAAGTCCTCTCTGGGATCAACGGAGTCGAGGGGCCGGTCCAGGTCATATGCTGTCCGTACCGCAACCACTGGTCAGACCGGACTCCGGCCCAGTATATGCCATGGTGGAAAGAAAATATCCAAGGCTATCGTCAGAATTACATAAGACAGCGCCTTGCAGGTCATGCCAAGTAAGAAACATAAAAACTGATAATCCTTTATGACAATAAATGATTCACTGATGATCCTGTCCACCCGTTTTGATGATACGGGAGACTGGACCGTAGAGCAGCAGTTCGTCTTGCAGATGGGGTCCAGCTATCTGATGGCCCACGGTATCGGCGAGCCCCTCAATAAAGACGCACATACTTCTTTTGAAGTCCCGGACGATGGTGATTACACCCTCTGGGTCCGGACGAAGAACTGGACGGCATTCTGGTCGGAAGGCCTTACCCCAGGCCGTTTCCAAGTGATCCTGGATGGCAGGCCCGACCCGGCCGAATTCGGTATCGGGAAAGACGGTGACAAGTCCGACACTTCCAGGGAGGCGCGCGCCACCCGTGCGGCATGGTACTGGCAGAAAGGCGGGACATATGCCCTTTCTAAAGGGGCGGGACGCTGCGTCATCTCATCGAGCAACCGGGACCTGCTTGCAGCCTACCGGGCAAAAGGCGGGAAGGAACTCATCCACCTCATCTTCGCAAAAACAGATGACATCGACTGGCTTGTTTCGCTGGGCAATGCAGCTCTCGCTTTCAATTACCCAGATCTCTCGCAGGAGGTACATCTCCAGCACGGGAACATACACATCGATTCGCTGAAAGAGCTGGTTGACCATTGCCACGCCATGGGACTCAAGATATGTTTCCGGGCAGTAGATACGCCTGAGGCTGAGCGGCAATCCGCAGCCCTTGGCATCGATTATTTTCCAACCAACAACCTCTGGCCCGGTCGCGGACAGAAAACAACTCACCTGTAATTTTTTATAATATGAAAAAGACAATCGCAATAATCGGTTCGGGAATGATGGGTTCCGCCCTCGCCTTCCCGGCCAGGGAAAACGGGAATGAAGTAAGACTTGTCGGGACGCCCCTCGACAGGGAGATCATAGATGCCTGCAAGGCAACCGGACAGCATCCGAAGTTTGACCGCCCCTTCCCGGAAGGAATTGAATACTATCAATTTGAACAGTGGAAAGAGGCTGTCAGGGATGTGGATTTCGTCATCGGAGGAGTCAGTTCCTTCGGAGTGGACTGGTTTCTGGAGAACGTGCTCAGCGAGCTGGACCCGTCGGTCCCTGTCCTCTCTGTGACAAAGGGGCTCATCGACCTTGAAGACGGCACCCTTTTCTCCTACCCTGATTACTGGGAGGACGGCCTGCGCAAAAAAGGTATCCAGCGCACGGTAAACGCCATCGGAGGCCCCTGCACGAGCTATGAACTGGTGTTCCATGACCAGACCGAAGTCGCATTCTGCGGCCGTGAAACCGCCCAGATCAGGATGATGAAGGAGGCCATGCAGACCTCCTACTATCACATATCCCTCACGAATGACGTTATCGGGCTGGAAAGCGCCGTCGCCCTGAAAAACGGCTACGCCCTTGCCATCGCCATGACAATCGGCCTGGTCAACAGGCACCACGGTCCCGACGCAGGGTTGCATTTCAACTCCCAGGCGGCAGCGTTTTACCAGGGAGTCAAGGAAATGCGCCTTCTGCTTGAGATGCAGGGAGCTTCCCGCGACTGCGAGAACATAGGCATAGGCGACCTGTACGTGACAGTCTATGGAGGACGGACCCGCAAGGTCGGCATCCTCCTGGGAGAAGGAAAGACTTGCGAAGAGGCACTGGAGATCCTGTCAGGAGTCACCCTGGAGAGCCTGGTGGTCTCCCGCCGCGTCCACAGGGCGGTAGTCCGCAAGGCAGGCCTGGGCAAGCTGGACCTCGCGGATTTCCCGATGCTGTGCCATGCTGCCGATGTCCTGGACAACGGGAAGGACGCAGAACTGCCATGGGATGAGTTCACATTTGACGAAACGGAATAAGGCATATGAAAAGATTACTGCTTACCATCGCATTGCTTCCGATTGGGTGCATATGCCTTCATCTCGGGGCACAGACGCAGATCGTCGGTCACAGGGGCTACCACACTACAGGCGATTCATATGAGAACACCATTTCCGCTCTTCGGAACTGCCAGAAGCTCGGGATCTATGCCATGGAATTCGACGTCAACATGACAAGCGATGACTCCCTGGTAGTGTTCCACGGGCCGATGATCCTCAAGACAGGCATGAACATCCAGCAGACGAAGTTCAAGAAGGTCCGTTCGGTAACGCTCCCGGACGGAGAACAGATTCCGACCCTGCGCGAGTTCCTCAAGGTTGCGAAGGAATCCTCAATGCAGGTCATATGTGAAATCAAGACCCATTACACCAAGGAGCGCGATGAGTTCGTCACAAGCCGAATATGCGCCCTGGCTGATGAGCTCGGAATGGGGAAACAACTGGAATTCACCTCTTTCAGCGAATGGGTCTGCGACTACCTCGCAGCCAACCGGCCTGGAGCTGAGATCATCTACATCAGCAGCAACGTCAACGCGATGGGAGCTGCAGAGGCCAGGAAACGCGGCTACACCGGCATCTCATATGACCTGAAAGTCTTCCAGACCCGCCCGGAGCTCTTCTCCGAAGCCCGTAACGAAGGCATCAAGACCACCTTCTGGACCCCAGACAACGCTTCGCTGGTCTGGTGGGGCATCGAGCATAAGCCGGACTTCATCTCATCCAACCATCCGGACCGCGCAAAAGCCCTCCTGGACGCCTACAATGCATTCAATGAGAAGGTGACGAAGTAGACTCTTTCACGTACTCGAAATACCACCGTATCCCGGGATCCTCAGGGGTCCCGGCGCCGCCTAATTCGTACCTGTTCACTTTCCCGGTTGACTTTCCCTGGACCCAGTCCTGCGCGAAGAAGAAAGTATATAGTCCATTAGTCGAGGACACTGAATCCACTTCTTCGTAGTAATACCTGATACTTGGATTGCCTATGAAAACGCCATCTGCGAATTTCTTGGTCCACGCCCCGAACATTTCCACATTCACCATAGGTTTGCGGATACCGGATTCCTGGTACTTTCTGAAATGGTAAATCGAGGGCTCTTCAGGTATGGAAGTATCGAAAAGCAGGACATCGGTATCAGGAGAATTGCCGATCACGATATTCTTTTCCAGGTTGTAGCCCCCGGCACCTACTATCAGCCCCGGATTGGCTTCCTTGGCTGTCCTGCAGAGGTATAGTATATCATCCGGATTACCTACCCTTGACCATGGCTTGTCACGGTAATATGACGAATTCTGCTCATTGGCAATGTTCAGGATAACATTACGGAAGTTCCGTTTCTTCAGCCATTCAGCAACTGTCCGGACTGCATTCACAGAGGCCTCCCAGTCCTGGAGACGGATCCTGTCCTCCGGCACCCGCTGATAGAAGATCCCGATAACGACGGCCAGGGTGTTGACCCCGTATTTGCTGTAATCATCAAGCTGGGCTGACAGATGCGCCAGCGACTGCCCGTCTTCGGTGGCACT
>CADCQP010000211.1 GCA_902803535.1 uncultured Bacteroidia bacterium
CAACTTTTCAGCAAATCGATGACGATAAAATGGCTCAGATCCTGTCTGTTTATTTGTCTAGCTGGGAGCACCATTATCAGTTGGATTTCCAACATCCTAAGCAAGATACTATGACAAAAATCAGCGGCCTAAGATATATCTTGCTTCTTTTCTCATATTTTATAGAGATTGCAGTTAATACCAAAACCAAGTTTGATGAGTCATTCGTTAGAAACTCTATTACAGAGCTTGAAGAAGCAAAAGGACTTGATCCAATTAACGGCGAATCTCTTTTTACTAAAGATGCTCTCGATTTCCGAGGAGAGGGTGCTACTGTAAAAAGAGCAGAGAATGACGGGAATCTTTTAAAAGCATACGTAGCGAGTAAGCAGACGTCTGGATTCAATCCCTTTGAGTAGGTATTCCATCTCTTATATCACTTCTCTGCAAGCATACTGATAAGTCTGCAGTGGAGACGTGAGGTAAATAACGAGTCCTAAATAGAACGCAGGCTGACTAGGTTTATATCTATCAGCCTGCTCCTGTTATATTAATGAAAGAAGAATCTACGGGGAGGGCAATTAACGGTGGACCGAAGCAAACTTCGTCTTGAATGGCATAGGAATGACATTAAGTGAATCTTATTGTTTTTCAGTCGAGGCATTACCGGATGTCAATTTCAGTCGTTCGCGTTCAAAATTCTCTATGAAGTGCAGTTCTACCGGAGAAAGGTCATTACGGGTCCGCTCTTCAAACTTGTCATATTCGGCATCAGCCTTTTCTTTGGCCAATTTGGCAGAGATTGTGCCGGCGTGTTGCAACAGTTCCTTGCCCGAGAGCTTCAGGAAATCGTCCAGCCGCTGGATCCAGTCACTCATATACATGGGTTTGTGTTCTTTTGCCTGGAGTTCGGCATAGTCCAGATAAAGGCTCACGATACGGTTCAGAATATCCACCTCGTCAGCATTGAGGTAGTTCTTGGCAACTTCTGCATCTGAACGGCGCGGGAAAGGTCCCGCCCAGGTCATCAAGCCCATGAAATCTTTCTCGGCATCTGCCCTGTCGTAGATGAGTTCCGCAGCAGTATGTCCGTGAACAGCATAATGCATTTTGTTCTGGACAGTCTTGAAGAAGGTCTGGGTGGTTTCGGATCGAGGGTCGTAGTCGATGCTGAGAGCGTATATCTCGAGAATCTTGCGATAGAAAACCTTCTCAGAGGAACGGATATCCCGGATACGGGCAAGCAGTTCATCAAAATAATTGCCTCCCCCTGCACGCTTGAGAAGTTCATCGTTCATGGCGAATCCTTTGATGATATACTCCTTCAGCGTACGGGTTGCCCACATCCTGAACTGAACTCCGCGGAGACTATGTACGCGATAACCAACGCTGATAATCATATCAAGGTTGTAATATGACACGTTGTAGTTTTTCCCGTCGGCAGCAGTTGTTGCAAAAAATGCAACAACTGAATCCGGATCAAGTTCTCCGCTCTCGAAGGCATCCTTAATGTGTCGTGAAATAGTGGATTTGTTGCGCTGGAAGAGCGTGGCCATCTGATCTATCGTAAGCCATACGGTATCATTTACCAAGGTTACTTCTATCTTGGCAAGGCCGTCGGCGGTCTGATAGAGGAGGATTTCTCCTGTGTTCACTTTATTCGCCATAATTCAAGTACCATATTTGGTGACAAACAAAGTTACGAATATTATCAGACTGTTTCTATTACTATTGATAACTTATCAATATTCACGAGGAAGAATCCGAAGGATGAAAAATAGACAAGTTTATCTGTGAAAACACACAATTTTTGGCGTTTTTTACGACCAAATTGGATGTAAAAACAACAGCGAGGGAAACAAATAATTATTGTTTACCTCGCTGTAAATCAGTATGTTAAGAGTAAATCTTCCTCTTAATATTCTTCCTCGTTAAAGAAAAAGTCGTCTTTGGTAGGATAATCGGGCCATATGTCCTCTATGCTCTCGTACACATCTCCTTCGTCATCCAGTTCCTGGAGGTTCTCAATGACTGCTTCGGGAGCACCGGAACGATTGGCGTAATCTATAAGTTCTTCTTTGGTTGCAGGCCATGGAGCATCGTCCAGGCTGCTGGCAAGTTCAAGTGTCCAATACATTTTTCTACTAGGTTAAATGTCTAATTATCAGTAACTCTGACTTCCCTGACAGGCACATAGGCATGTCGTTTGCGCAAATATAGATAAAAAAACAGTTTCATCAACTTTTTTTGTCTAAATTTGCACGGAGATAAAAATTGACGTTATGTCATATGTGAAAGAAGAACGATACGACGAGAAGACGACCAGCGAGATCGCCGCTCACGTCAAGGAAATACTCAGGCTCTTGGGAGAAGATCCTCAGAGAGAGGGTTTGCTGAAGACTCCTGAAAGGGTCGCCAAATCGCTCCAATTCCTAACGCAAGGATATGCACAGGACGGTGCGCAGATGATAAAGCAGGCTATCTTCGACGAGAAATACAACCAGATGGTCCTGGTACGGGACATCAATGTCTATTCAATGTGCGAACATCATATGCTTCCATTCATCGGAAAAGCACATGTCGCTTACATACCGAACGGCAAGATTACCGGACTCAGCAAAATCGCCAGGGTGGTCGAAGCATATGCCAGGCGGCTCCAGGTTCAGGAACGCTTGACAGAACAGATACGCGACTGCATCCAGGAAGCACTTCATCCATTCGGAGTTGCAGTCGTCATTGAAGCAGAGCACACCTGCATGAGCGTACGCGGAGTGCAGAAGCTCAACGCCATCACGACCACATCTGCATTCTCCGGAGCATTCCTGAATTCCGCGCGGACCCGCAACGAGTTCCTGAATCTTATCAGATAATTCTAATGCGGAAAGCGTTATTCATATTACTCGCCCTACTGGCGTGCCTGCAGGCATATGCGCAGACCACAAGGATCAAGGGACGTGTCACAGACGCCTCGGACGGAGAAGGCGTTCCCTTCGCCGGAGTCTATTTCAAAGGGACGACCACGGGGGTCAGCACAGATATTGACGGCTACTACACCCTCGAGACAAGGGACCCGGGGACTGATATACTCTGCGCATCCATCCTGGGCTACGAGCTGCAGGAGAAGACCGTACACCTGAACTCATTCAACGAGGTCAATTTCAGCCTCTCTCCCCTCAAGAACGAAATCATGGGAGCTGTCATCAAACCCGACAACTCCTACATGAAATGGATCCTCTCACAGATCAACGCCCGGAAGCCCTTCAATGACCCGGAGCAGATAGACGACTACGCCTGTGACACCTACACCAAGCTGGAGCTGGACCTTCTCAATGCCGAGAAGCTGTCGGTAAAGGCCATCAGGAAGAACTTCGGCTTCGTATTCGATTACATGGACACATCGGTCGTCAGCGGCAAGCCCTACCTTCCCGTAATGATTTCCGAGACTGTCTCCCGCTACATCCATGGGAACAACCCCAGGGTGGAAAAAGAAGAGATCCAAGCGACCAAGATATCCGGCATCGACAACAACTACTCCCTGTCGCAGTTCGCCGGGAGCATGCACGTCAAGCCCAACCTCTACAGGGAATACCTCGACGTCTTCAACGTGGTGATCCCCTCTCCCCTGGCCGAGAACGGCATGCTCTACTACAATTACTACCTGATTGACAGCCTGGACATTGCAGGGCGCAAGACCTACAAGATCCGGTTCCACCCGAAGAAACTGGTATCCGCGACCGTCCTCGACGGCGAGATCAACATCGACTCCAAGGAATTCGCGCTCCAGTCCGCCCACGTCAAGATGGAGAAAAGCGCGAATGTCAACTGGATACGCGACCTCGTTATAGACATCGAGAACCAGAGGATGAATGACTCGGTCTGGTTCTACAAGGACGAGAGGATGTATGCCGACTTCTCCATCCAGAAGAAAGACTCCTCGGGACTTATTTCCTTCATCGGCAACAGGGAGGTCAATTACAGCAACCCGGTTTTCGGCGAATCCGGGAAAGAAGGCCAGTCAAAGGTAGTAATCAACAAGGACGTCCTCAAGCGGGATGATGAGTACTGGGCCAACATCAGGCCATATGAACTTTCCGAGAAGGAAAAAGGCATATACAAGATGGTCGAGGAGGTCAAGAACGTCCCGATGTACAACAACATCTATGACATCCTCAACATGGCCTTCACGGGCTACTACGACTTCAAGTATATAGGGCTGGGGCCGATATCAAAGCTGTACAGTTTCAACAGCACCGAAGGGAACCGGGTCCAGCTCGGGGTCCGCACCACGAAATCGCTCAGCCGCACCTGGAGGATGACGACATATGCGGCATATGGGTTCAAGGACGCCGCATGGAAAGGAGGCATGAAGATGGAATATGTCTTCAACACCATTCCTACGCGCAAGTTCACCGCCTCCTTCAGGAGGGATATGCTGCAGCTTGGAATGTCCGAAGGTTCCCTTTCCGAAAACAGCCTGTTCAATTCCATCTTCTCCAAGAACGGAGGCAACAAGAGATCCCCTGTCAACGAGTACAAGCTCAGGTACGACCACGAATTCAGCCCGGGATTCAATGCGGCACTGGAACTGAAGACAGACCGCATATTCAGCAATGAATTCGTTCCCATGGTAAAGCCCAACGGGGATGTGGTCAACTCCATCGGAAGGAACCAGGCTGAACTTATGCTGCGTTTCTCACGTGAAGAGACAGTCAACCGCGGGGATTTCACCAAAGAGTACATAGTCTCCGACTTCCCGGTCGTCACCCTGGATTTCAGCGGCGCGCTGAAGGGATTCGGGCGCAACGAATGCTCCTATTTCCGTCCCGAATTCTCGGTCCGCTACAAGAAACATATGCCTCCGGTCGGAACGTCGTGGTTCGAGCTCAAGGGAGGCATGATCTTCGGGCAGGTCCCCTATCCCCTGCTGAAACTGCACGAGGGCAATGGAACATACTTCCTGGACAAGAATGCCTTTGCCTGCATGGATTTCTACGAGTTCGCATCGGACCGGTGGGTGACATTCTCCTGGGAACATGATTTCAGGGGATTCTTCCTCGGCAAGATTCCGATGCTGAGGCGTGCACAGCTTAGGGAGAACTTCACCCTGAAGGCAGCCTATGGAGGCCTTACCCCCAAGAACGACGGCTCATGGGGCAACGGGATAGTGCCCGAGGACTCCCAGGCAATCCTCCTGTTCCCGAACGGAATGGGCTCGCTCCGCAAGCCATACATGGAAGTTGGCGTTGGCATATCCAACATCCTGAGGATACTCCGGGTCGATGCATTCTGGAGGGTCACCCACCGCTGGCACGAGGTCGACGGGGTCCGAGAAAAAGTCCAAAACCGGTTTGCCCTCAACCTTGGCCTGGAATTCAAGTTCTAAAGCCTTTTAAACACATCCATACTGCTGAATTTCAGCCCGAAGTTTCTTCTTTTATTGGGAGAAATAAAATATATTTGTAATTCAGACATCTAGTATGGAAACGAAAAGACTATTGCTGGGCGATGAGGCCGTAGCCCTCGCCGCCATCGACAGCGGACTATCCGGAGTCTACGCCTACCCCGGGACACCGTCCACTGAAATAACCGAATTTATCCAGAAAGACCCCTCAGCCAGGGAGCGTGGAGTCCACAGCCGCTGGTGCACCAATGAAAAGACAGCAATGGAGGCGGCCCTCGGCATGTCATATGCCGGGAAAAGGGCCCTGGTGTGCATGAAGCACGTGGGGATGAATGTCTGCGCCGATCCTTTCATCAACAGCGCAGTGACCGGAGTCAAGGGAGGACTTATAGTCCTTGCTGCCGACGATCCTTCCATGCATTCGTCCCAGAACGAGCAGGATTCAAGGTTCTACGGCAATTTCGCGATGATCCCGATATTCGAGCCGTCCAACCAGCAGGAAGCATATGACATGGTCGGATGCGCTTTCGACCTGTCCGAGAAGCTTCAGGTGCCGGTCATGATGCGCATGGTGACCCGCCTGGCGCATTCCCGCGCCGAAGTAAGCAGGCGTGCTCCACGCGCAGAGAACCCGCTGGATCCATCGGATGACCGCGGATGGATACTGTTGCCGGCCATTGCCAGGAAGCAGTACCAGAAACTGATCGACAAACAGCCGGAGATGCTCCGTGAAAGTGTATCCTCCCCCTTCAACACATTGACCCTCACAGGAGAAAAAGGCACCGGCATAATAGCATGCGGAATCGCTTACAACTACGTCCAGGAAGCCTGTCCGAAAGTCAGCGGCATCCTCAAGCTTTCACGCTATCCACTGCCTGTGGAGAAAATCCAGGCGCTGGCTTCGGCTAGCGAGAAGATCCTGGTCATCGAGGACGGCCAGCCTTTCACAGAGCACGAAGTCAAGGCAATCCTGGGGGCTGACTACCCGGTCGAAGGAAGGCTTACAGGAGCACTTCCACGCACCGGAGAGCTGACTCCTGACAGTGTAGGGATGGCTGTCGGCAAGCCCACTTACCGCCACTTCCCTGACGCGCTGAACATGGCGCCGCGTCCTCCGCAGCTTTGTCCTGGATGCGGTCACAGGGATGTTTACACCGCTCTCAATGAAGTACTTGCAGATTATCCCGAAGCACGCGTTTTCGGAGATATCGGTTGCTACACCCTTGGCGCCCTTCCACCGTTCCGCACACTCTCAAGCTGCGTTGACATGGGAGCTTCGATCACAATGGCCAAGGGAGCATCCGACGCAGGCGTCCATCCGGCAATCGCAGTAATCGGCGATTCAACATTTACCCACAGCGGTATGACCGGATTGCTCGATGCGGTGAACGAGGGAGCCGACATAACGGTGCTCATTTCCGACAACCTGACTACCGCGATGACAGGCGGACAGGACTCCGCAGGCACAAGCAAGTACGAAGGCATATGCCTCGGGCTTGGCGTGGATCCTTCCCATGTTAAGGTCGTCGTCCCGCTTCCTGCCAAGATGGCCGAGATCAAAGAGACTATACGGCAGGAGATCGAGTACAAGGGCGTTTCCGTAATCATAGCCCGCCGTGAATGCATCCAGTCCCTGAAAAGGCACAGCGCAAAGAAATCATGAAGAAAGACATCATACTCTGCGGCGTGGGAGGACAGGGTATCCTCTCCATCGCAACCGTTATAGGAGAAGCCGCCACCGCTGCGGGATTACACCTCAAGCAGGCTGAAGTCCATGGAATGAGCCAGAGGGGCGGAGATGTTGAAAGCGACCTGAGGCTTTCCACAGAGCCGGTCCACAGCGACCTCATCGCCAACGGCACGGCCGACATAATCCTTTCGATGGAACCGATGGAGGCCCTCAGGTACCTGAAGTACCTGGCTCCCGACGGAGCAGTGATCACTGCTTCCGAGCCTCTGGTCAACATCCCTGATTATCCTGACCAGGAAGCACTTCTGGCAGAAATACAGTCACTTCCCGACGTTACGATGTGCGACATAGCCTCACTTGCCAGGGAAAGCGGTAATCCGCGTGGGGCCAACATGGTCCTCCTGGGAATGGCCGCGTCCAGGATCGGGATCGTATCGCCCGAAGGACTGCGCGAAGCTATTGCCAGGGTCTTCGCATCAAAAGGTGAGCAAGTTGTAAAGGCCAACCAGGCCGCCTTCGACCTCGGAATGACCGCAGCACAAAGAAAGACCGCATGAGAATCTTTTCTGAAGAACTAGTTGCAAGGGCTTGCAAGGAGAGGGCTGTAGCCGACCTTTCACATGCCACTATCGGAGAGACCCTGCTTGTAGCCCAGTTCCTTGAAGAGGAAACAGGCATCCCTTTCATACGGATGGACCAGGGATCTCCAGGCCTTCCGGTCAACCGCTATGGAGTAGAAGCAGAGAAAAGGGCGCTGGACAAGGGAATCGGCAGCCAGTACCCTGCTGCTGCAGGCGTTCCGGAACTCAAGCAGGCTGCAAGCGAGTTCATCAAGGCTTTCATCAATGTGGACATCCCACCCCTCAACTGCGTGCCTACGACAGGTTCTGTAGCTGCCTCTTTTGCAAGTTTCATCGCATGCACACAGAGAATCCCGGGAAAGGACAAGGTAATCTTCATCGACCCGGGCTTCCCTATCCAGAAATCGCAGCTCCGGGTCCTCGGCATCGGCTGGAAACAGTTCGACATCTTCTCCCACCGGGGAGCAGGTCCTCTGTCCAGGAAACTGGAAGAACTTATGGCTGAAGGTGATGTAGCTGCCATAATCTACTCCAACCCCAACAATCCCGCCTGGATTTCCCTGGAAGAGGAGGAACTCAGGGTCATAGGAGAGGCCGCCACACGCTGGGACGCCGTAGTACTGGAAGACCTTGCCTACTTCGGAATGGATTACAGGCAGGACTTCGGTCATCCTTACGTCCCGCCTTACATCAGGACTGTGGCACGCTACACAGACCGCTACATCCTGATGCTCTCTTCCTCCAAGATTTTCAGCTATGCCGGCCAGCGCATCGCCCTTTGCTGCATCAGCGACCCGCTGTTCCACACCTATTACCCGGCACTGGCCTCACGTTACCAGGACGCAGGCATTTTCGGCCAGACCCTTACGGCATCGATACTATACATGATCACAAGCGGATGCACTGCCAGCACCCAATACGGATATGCAGAAATGCTCCGGCGCTCAGTGGACGGAACCATAAACTTCGTGGAAGACACCAGGGAGTACGAGCGCAGGGCCAGGAGGATGAAAGACATATTCTGCAGCCACGGATTCCACATCGTTTACGACAAGGATGTGACTGAAGCCATCGGTGACGGATTCTTCTTTACAATCGGCTATGGCGACATGACCGGAGAGGAACTGATGGTCGAACTGATGTACTACGGGATCAGCAGCATCTCGCTCGGCACCACCGGCAGCCTCCAGAAGGGAGTACGGGCATGCGTAAGCCGCATGAAGGAAGAGCTCTTCCCCATTCTGGAAGAGCGTGCGGCAGAATTTGACAAAGACCATCGTAACCTATAACCTATGATTTGGAACGAACACAAAGAAACGATGTCGCGCGACCAGATGAGCGCGATGCAGGGGCAGCGCCTGCACAAGATGGTGGATTATGTCTATCATAATGTACCATTCTACAGGAAGAAGCTCCAGGAGATGGACATCAGCCCCGATGATATCCGCACAATAGAGGATATCGTAAAACTCCCCTTCACCACCAAGCAGGACCTCAGGGACAATTATCCCTTCGGACTCCAGGCCGCCCCGAAGAGCGAAATCATACGTATCCATGCCTCCTCCGGAACTACCGGGAATCCCACCATTGTGGGCTACACCCGCCGCGACATCGAGATCTGGGCGGAATGCATGGCCCGCTGCCTGACTGCATATGGCATGACGCGCGACGATACTTTTTCCGTGTCATATGGCTACGGCCTGTTCACCGGAGGACTCGGCGCACACTATGGAGTCGAAAAGGTAGGAGGCGCAGTAGTGCCTGCATCGACCGGAAACACCGAAAAGCACATCCGGCTGATCCGCGACCTCGGGATCGACGGCATCGCATGTACCCCGTCATATGCCTTGCATCTGGCCGAGGTGATGGAAAAACTCGGAATAGACAAGAAAGACATACGCCTCCGCATAGGAGCCTTCGGAGCCGAACCCTGGACAGAGAACATGCGCCAGGAGATTGAAAGCAGGCTCGGCCTTAAAGGCTACAACCTCTACGGCCTCAGCGAGATAATGGGCCCCTGCGTCAGTTTCGAATGCTCGTGCCAGAACGGATCCCACATAAATGAGGACCATTTCTACCCGGAGATCATCAATCCCGTAACCCTCGAGCCGCTCGGCCGCGGGGAACAGGGAGAGCTGGTCTTCACCACCCTTACCAAACAGGGAATGCCCCTGCTTCGCTACCGGACAAGAGACCTGTGCAGCCTGCTTGAAGGAGATGACTGTCCCTGCGGCCGTACTACCGTGCGTATGAGTCCCGTCATGGGCAGGAGCGACGACATGCTTATCATCCGAGGGATCAACGTGTTCCCGTCCCAGGTCGAGAGCGTCATCCTGGACATCCCGGAATGCGCCCCGCGCTATCTGCTTGTCGTGGACAGGGTGGACAACCTGGACACCCTTACGGTGCAGGTGGAGATGAGGCCGGAATACTTCTCCGGTGCCGACACTATCGACGCCATCACCGGACTTGCCAAGAAAGTGGCGAACAAACTCCGCAGCGTCCTGAGCATCAACGCTCTCGTACAGATACGTCAGCCAGGCTCGCTGGAACGCAGCATGGGCAAGGGCAAATACGTGATAGACAACCGAGTTCTGAAATAATATGGCTTACAGCAACTTTTTCAATCCGGAAGAGACCCTGGACAGGGAAGGCATCGAGAAACTACAGACCAAGCGGCTCCGCAGCACGGTCGCCCACTGCATGAACTCTCCTTTTTACAGGAAACGCTTCAATGACATAGGGTTGTCTCCCGATGACATCGTCACCTTGGACGACTTGCAGAAGATTCCGTTCACTACGAAACAGGACCTCCGCGACACCTACCCCTTCGGGATGGCCTCCGTCCCGTTGACCAAGTGCACGCGTCTCCACTCCTCAAGCGGGACTACAGGGAACCCCACGGTCATCCTGCACACACAGAAAGACCTCGAGCAGTGGGCCAATGCCGTCGCCAGGTGCCTCTGGATGGTAGGGTGCAGGCCGGAAGACGTATTCCAGAACACATCCGGCTACGGGATGTTCACGGGAGGGCTCGGATTCCAGTACGGAGCTGAACGCCTCGGGATGCTTACCGTCCCCGCGGCAGCGGGAAACACCCTCCGCCAGATCAAGTTCTTC
>CADCQP010000212.1 GCA_902803535.1 uncultured Bacteroidia bacterium
AAAACCACGAAGGTAGGCTTATTAGCCGCACCTATGTCCCTGAGTGTTTTCTCTACAACCTGGATTTGTTCTTCGAATGCAGGATGTGAGATGTCCACTACATGCATAAGTATGTCAGCCTCACGTACTTCATCGAGTGTACTCTTGAAGGCTTCAACCAGCTGGGTTGGGAGTTTCCTTATAAAACCTACGGTGTCGCTCAAGAGGAAGGGCACATTCTTTATTACTACTTTCCTTACAGTAGTATCCAGTGTTGCGAAAAGCTTATTCTCTGCAAATACCTCGGATTTTGCCAGCAGGTTCATCAAAGTACTCTTTCCTACATTGGTGTACCCTACAAGGGAAATACGCACCAGAGAGCCCCTGTTTGAGCGTTGTGAGGCCATTTGGCGGTCAATCTTCTTCAGGTCTTCCTTGAGTTTGGATATCCTGGTCTTTACGATCCTTCGGTCTATCTCTATCTGGGTTTCACCCATACCTCCCCTGGTTCCCATTCCTCCACGCTGTCTTTCCAGGTGAGTCCACATGCCTGCCAGCCTCGGAAGCATATAATTGTACCGGGCCAGTTCCACCTGTGTCTTTGCATATGCGGTCTTGGCTCTCTGGGCGAATATTTCAAGGATGAGACCTGTCCTGTCTATTACATTGCAGGTACTTATGGTATTCTCTATGTTTCTCTGCTGGATACCGGTCAGTTCATCATCGAATATGACATATTCGATTTCGTTTGCCTTGCAATATTCCGCTATTTCCTTGAGTTTTCCGCTCCTTACATATGTAGAAGTCTCCGGTTTGTCAACCTTTTGTATAAACTCCCTGTCAATTATAGCCCCTGCCGTTTCTGCGAGGAATTTCAGTTCGTTTATGTATTCCTTTACCCTTTCTTCGCTTTCGTTCTGTCTTACTACTCCTACAAAAACAGCTTTTTCAGTCGTTGGAACGGCTTCTTTTCTCTCTTCAAGTTCTTTTGCTGACATAAGAATCATTTAAAAAAGATTCAAAAAAAGGCCATCCGGTTGGGGACGGCCTTAGTGTTGTAAAGTTAGATTCTATCTCAACTGGAAGATAACGGGGAAGGTATAGGTAACCTTAACTGCGCGGTCCCTCTGCTTTCCGGGTTTCCACTTAGGTGACATGGAAACAACCCTGACAGCTTCCTTATCAAGTGAGGAGTCGACTCCACGGAGAACCTTTACATTGCTTACGCGTCCGTCGGGATTAACGGTGAACTGGAGGGTAACACGACCCTGGACTCCGTTCTCCTTGGCGATTTCAGGATACTCGAGGTGCTGGTTGACCCATTTCGAGAATTCATTCGCATCTCCACCGTTGAACGAAGGTTTCTCTTCAACGAGCTGGAAAGGAATGGCCTCTTCTTCCACCTCTTCTTCCACTACTTCTTCCTTGTAGTCCATAATCTCGACACCCATGTTGGAGTCATCCTCGAGGTTCTGGAACATATCATCATCTACTTTGATGTCATCTTCGACGATGTCGATCTGGTCGGAAAGAACAGGGATCTTCACCTGCTCTGGTGGCGGTGGGGGAGTCTCCTGGGTGATGGGGACCATGTCCTCAATTTCAACTACTTCCGCCTCTTTTGCCAATGTTGCCGTCTTGATTTCTTTCTGGCTCCAGTTCAGTGCGCCATAAACAATCAGAAGGGCAAGCACCAGGCCGATTTCGGTGAACAGCAGACGCTTGTTCTCCAGATTCGCCTTTTGCGATTTTTTGACTTCCATATTCTGATGATTTAAATTTTCATTATGTGTTCAATCGGCTTCAAAGTTAAAAAGAATTATTTTTATTTCAAACATTTGTTGTAGTTTTGCACAAAATTATTAACAATTATGGTCTCCTATTTTACTCAAGACACTGGATTCAAGTTTACGGGAAAGTTGGTCAACAACAGGTGGCTCAAGATCATGGCAGAGAGTGAATCCAGGAAGCTGGGTAATATCAATATTATTTTCTGTTCCGACCCGTACATCCTTGACATTAACAAGAAGTACTTGAAACACAATTACTACACTGATATTATCACTTTCGATTATTGTGAAGGTCAGGTCCTTTCCGGAGACCTTTTCATAAGTGTAGATACCGTCCGTGCCAACGCTGATTTTTACAAGACTGATTTTTCAGAGGAGTTGAACAGGGTAATAATCCACGGTGTCCTTCATCTTGCCGGTTATGATGACCAGACAGATGAGCAGAAAGCTCAGATGAGGAGCAAGGAAGATTATTATCTCAAGATCAGGAAACTAGCTGTTTAGGTCATATGTTTCCTTTCTATGATGTGATAGTCGTCGGAGGAGGCCATGCCGGCTGTGAAGCCGCGATGGCTGCCGCGAACATGGGTTCTTCAGTCCTCCTTGTTTCAATGGACATGAGGGGATTTGCGAGGATGTCCTGCAATCCTTCTATCGGCGGAATTGCGAAGGGACAGATCGTCCGTGAGATCGACGCACTCGGAGGATACACCGGACTTGTCACTGACGCGACCACTCTTCAGTTCAGGATGCTCAACAGGTCGAAAGGTCCTGCTGTCTGGAGTCCGCGCGCCCAATGCGATAAAATCCGTTTTTCCCTTACATGGAGAAAATTTCTCGAAACTAATTGTAAATTAAATATTTACGCGGATTCTGTCCAATCTCTTCTCTTTGAGAATTCAAAAATTACGGGGGTCAAGTGTACTACAGGGGCAATTTTTAAATCTCAGGCAGTTATCCTGACTGTCGGAACGTTCCTGAACGGCAAAATGTTCATCGGGAAAAATCAGTTCGCCGGAGGAAGGATAGGGGAGAGCGCATCATATGGACTGACCGAACAATTGGTTTCTCTCGGTGTTGCTTCCGGCCGCATGAAGACCGGGACTCCCCCGAGAATTGATTTTTCTTCCGTTGACACTTCAAAGCTGCTTGTCCAGCCAGGAGATGAAAAACCTTCCCGGTTCTCTTTCTCTTCTGTTCCTTCATATATCCAGGCTGGTCATCCGCAGCTTCCTTGCTACATCGCCCACACCAACGAGGAAGTTCATGACATCCTCCGCTCCGGATTTGCCGACTCCCCTCTCTTTTCCGGTGTAATCCGTGGGATAGGTCCACGTTACTGTCCGAGCATAGAAGACAAACTTCGTGTTTTTTCTGACAAGGATTCCCATCAACTGTTCCTTGAACCGGAAGGGCTCGATACAAATGAATACTATCTCCAGGGATTTTCTTCCTCACTTCCGCTGGATGTACAGCTGAAGGCCCTTCATCATATCCCAGGGTTTGAAAACGCCAGGATATTCAAGCCTGCATACGCGGTGGAATATGATTACTTCGATCCATCGCAGCTGAAGCTTTCCCTCGAATTGAAATCCATAGAAAACCTTTTCCTGGCCGGTCAGATCAATGGTACTACAGGATATGAGGAAGCTGCCGCGCAGGGACTTATTGCCGGTATTAACGCTCATCTTAAATGCAGGGGAGAGGAGCCTTTCATCCTTCGCAGGGATCAGGCATATATTGGCGTGCTGATTGACGATATCATTACCAAGGGTGTAGATGAACCATATCGCATGTTCACCTCAAGGGCAGAGCACCGCATCCTTCTTCGTCAGGATAATGCCGATTTCAGGCTTACTCCTCTTTCCCATAAGATTGGCCTTATTTCGGATGAAAGATACGATGCTACTATGAAAAAACAGGATCTGGTGGCATCCCTGACCGATTTTGTTTCTTCTACCAGCGTTCGTCCTGAAATTGTAAATCCTTACCTTTCTTCAGTGTCTTCTGCCTCTGTTACTGAGTCCAAAAAGCTTTCTGATTTAGTCTCGAGACCAGAAGTCCACTTGGATCAATTGTTAAATATTGTTCCACGTGGAACAAATTCTGAATATCCAGAGGATGTGGTAGAGTCTGTAGAAATATCTTCCAAGTATGCCGGTTATATCCTTCGTGAAGAATCATTAGCTGAAAAAATGGTCCGTCTCGAGAATATTATTATACCTGAAGACTTCGATTTTGACAGGATTTCCGGCCTTACAATTGAGTGCAGGCAGAAATTCAAGAGATATCAGCCCAGGACTATTGCCCAGGCATCCAGGATATCAGGAGTTTCTCCTTCTGATATTTCTGTACTTTTGGTTTATTTTGGAAGATAATGTTCCACGTGGAACATTAGACAAGTTTCAGTGCAGCCTTTATAAGCTCTTCTACAGAATTTGCTCCGTTTTCTTTCAGTACTTTCTGTATAGCTTTCGATACTGCCTGTTTGCTGAATCCAAGCATTATAAGAGCCCTTGTAGCCTCTTCCACATCTTCATTCCTTCCCATTCCCGGCAGAGTTTCTACGGATGAACCTTCGCCCTTGACTATCTTGTCTTTCAGTTCTATTATGATTTTCTGGGCTGTCTTCAGTCCAACTCCCTTCACGCTCTTGATCTTAGCCAAATCTTCCGACAGTATGGCTGAACGGACCTCTTCTGATGACATTGAAGAGAGCATCATCCTGGCTGTAGCCACTCCTACGCTGTTGACTCCTATCAGAAGTTTGAAAAGTTCCCTTTCATCCTTTGTAGCGAAACCATAGAATTCACGGTCATCTTCGCGGACCTGGTAATGAATGTACACCTTTGCTTCGCTCTTTTCTTTGAGGCTTTCATATGTCTGGAGAGAAATAAGGACACTGTATCCTATCCCGTTGTTTTCCAGGACCAGTTCTGTTGGGTTTATTTCCTCGATCTTGCCTTTCAGGTAATCAATCATATGGCTTTTCTTTTATTGCAAAAATAGGCCATTTTCTTCTTAAATGAAAGATTTATTAAATTTGCGGTTCAGAACAAATCAGGTGATGAAAGTCGAAGAAATAAGGCAGATGTTTCCCGCTCTCTCTCAAGAAGTTTACGGGAAGAAGCTGGTGTATTTTGACAACGCTGCAACCAGTCAGCGGCTTTCGTCCGTCATTGAGTGCCAGAAGGATTGTGCGCTTGGTGCAAATGCCAACATCCACAGGGCGGTCCATAAGCTTGCCGTAGAAGCGACAAAGGCATATGAAGATACCCGTGACGCAGTAAAGTCCTTCCTTAATGTCGGATCCCGCGATGAAATCATATTTACATCTGGTACTACGCATTCTATTAATCTGGCAGCCAGTTGTTTCGGTAATGCTTTCGTCAATCCTGGGGATGAAGTTATAGTCTCTGAAAGCGAGCATCATTCCAATATTGTTCCCTGGCAGCTGATGTGTAACCGCAGGGGAGCAACCCTTCGCGTTCTTCCTGTGGACAACGACGGACATCTCCTGGTAGATCTTCTGGAGGGTATGCTTTCCGAGCGCACCAAAATCCTCGCTGTTACCCAGATTTCCAATGTACTCGGTATACGGAATCCCATCGAAAGGATTGTAAGCATATGCCATTCCAAGGGATGCAAGGTGCTTGTTGACGGGGCCCAGGGGGCGGTGCATGGAGGAATCGACGTCCAGGAGACAGGATGCGATTTCTATGCTTTTTCAGGACACAAGGTATATGCAGCCACAGGTGTTGGCGTACTTTACGGGAAGAAGGAACTGCTTGAGGCGATGCCTCCGTACATGGGAGGGGGAGAGATGATCGACCACGTGCGCTTCAGCGGAACCACATATGCTCCGCTTCCGGAGAAGTTTGAGGCAGGTACCCAGAATTTCCTGTCTGTTCCGACTTTAAGGCCGGCCCTTGAGTTCGCACAAGAAGTTAACAAGGATGCCGAAGTTCAGGCACGACAAAAGGAAATAATTGATTATCTGCTAGATAAGCTTGGTAATTCTCCTGAAATCAGGCTTTTTGGAGTTCCACGTGGAACAGAAGAGAAGATTCCCCTTTTCTCTTTCTGCGTAGAGGGAGTGCACCACGAAGACCTTGCCTTGATACTCGACAAGATGGGGATAGCACTGCGCTCCGGACAGATGTGTGCAGAACCTCTTATGGACCGTTTCGGAGTGACCGGAATGCTCAGGGCTTCCATAGCCCCTTACAACACAATGGAGGAGGCAGAATACTTCGTCAAGTGCCTGGATAAGGCCGCAAAGATGCTGCGGGCGTAAACAAATGTTTGAAGATGAAGAGTTTACAGGAAGTAAAAGAAGCCATAGTAGAGGATTTCTCTACATATGACGAATGGCTCGACAAATACGAGTACCTGATTGAGCTCGGGAAAAACCTGTCGGCTTACCCGGAAGAGAAAAAGACTGATGACCGCCTGATCCAGGGCTGCCAGTCACGGGTGTGGCTGGATTCTGAAGTAAGGGATGGAAGGATATGGTTTACTGCTGACAGCGACGCAATAATTACCAAAGGGATTATTTCCCTGTTGATAAGCGTTTATTCCGGCAGGACGGCCTCAGAGATTTACGGTGATGACTTCGGGTTCATCACAGAGATCGGCCTGAAAGAGAACCTTTCTCCGACAAGGGCGAACGGACTCGCGTCCATGATAGCAAGGATCAAGACTATAGCAGAGGAGAATTTGTGATATGGCAAAGGATGAGATACTGTCTGCTTCAGATGTGAAGGAACTGGCCCCGCTCTACGAAAACGTAGTCCTGGCCATAAAGCAGGTATATGATCCTGAAATCCCGGTCAATATCTATGACCTGGGACTAATCTATGAGTTGAACATCAACAAGGACCATGATGTTTACATCAAGATGACCTTCACTGCCCCGAACTGCCCCATGGCAGACGAGGTTATAGCCGATTTAAGGCACAACGTCGAGAACACCCCGGGGGTGAAGAGTGTCAAGATCGACCTGGTTTTCGAGCCGGCATGGGACACCAGCATGCTTTCAGATGAGGCCCGTGTAGATCTTGGAATGGACGAAGATTTCTAAGAAAAGCGGTTTGCCGGATGGAATTCACAGACGTCTATTTTTCTCTTGGGTCTAATCTTGGAGACCGGAAAGAAAACATTCTCAATGCTTTGACGATGATGGACAAGGCTTTTTGCTCCAGGGGCAAGGCCTTGTCTTCCATTATTGAGACACCCTCATATGGTTTCTCCGCACCGTCCTTCCTGAATTGCGCAGCCCTCTACAGGATCCAGAAGACCGGGGAAGCACCGTCACTTGGAGCGCTTCGCGTCCTGGACATATGCAAGTGGATCGAGTGGAAACTCGGCCGCGAAGAACATCCTCTTTACGGAGATTCGGGGGAGAGAATATATCATTCACGTCCGATCGACATAGACATCCTTTTCTACGGGAATCACAGGATAGCCTGCACGCGTCCCGGCTATCCTTCCCAGTGCCTGATAATCCCGCATGAAGGAATCCTTGAGCGTCCTTTCGTCATGGTTCCACTGAGGGAAATCGCAAAAGACCCCCTTAAACGGGCTTTTCCGGAATATTTCCGCTAAAAATAAGTATCTTTGTAAATTAGACTGAAAAAAATCAGAACTAGATATGACTCAAGAAGAAATCTTTAAGGCCCTCGTTGCACATTGCAAGGAGTATGGTTTCATTTTCCCTTCAAGCGAGATATATGACGGTCTCGCAGCTGTATATGACTATGGCCAGCTCGGCGTTGAGCTGAAGAACAATATCAAGAGATACTGGTGGCTTGCCATGACCCGCCTGAATGAGAACATCGTGGGAATAGACTCATGTGTTTTCATGCATCCCAAGACCTGGGTTGCATCTGGCCATGTGGCTGCTTTCAACGATCCGCTGATCGACAACCGTGACTCCAAGAAGCGCTACCGTGCCGACAACCTCATCGAGGAGTATCTCCAGAAGATCGAGGAAAAGATAGAGAAAGAGGTCGCAAAGGGACGCAAGCGTTTCGGAGAGTCCTTCGACGAGGCCAAATTCCGCGAGACCAACCCCAATATCCTCAGGGAAAAGGCAAAATATGACGAAATCCACCAGAGATATGTCACTGCCGAGAACAACAACGACCTGGTCGAATACAAGCAGATAATCCTGGATTGCGGTATCACCGACCCGATCTCCGGAACCAGGAACTGGACAGATGTCCGTCAGTTCAACCTCATGTTCTCCACCCAGGTGAGCAACACCGGAGCTTCGGACGACAAAATATACCTCCGTCCTGAGACTGCACAGGGAATCTTCGTGGAGTACCTGAATGTCCAGAAGACCAGCCGCATGAAGATTCCGTTCGGAATCGCTCAGATCGGTAAGGCTTTCAGGAATGAAATCGTTGCCAGGCAGTTCATATTCAGGATGAGGGAATTCGAACAGATGGAGATGGAGTTCTTCTGCAAGCCCGGAACCGAGATGGAGTGGTTCGCGAAATGGAAGGAAAACCGCATGAAATGGCACGTCAACCTTGGGATGGGCGCCGAGAACTACCGCTTCCATGACCATGAGAAGCTCGCCCATTACGCCAATGCCGCCACAGACATAGAGTTCAACTTCCCGTTCGGCTTCAAGGAGCTGGAGGGAATCCACTCCAGGACCGATTTCGACCTCGGGAACCACCAGCGCCTTTCCGGAAAGAAGATCCAGTACTTTGATCCCGAGACCGGTGAGACATATGTTCCCTACTGCGTCGAGACATCCATCGGCGTTGACCGCATGGTGCTTGCAGTGCTCTCACATGCATATGAGGTGCAGCCCCTGGAAGGCGGAGAGTCACGCGTAGTACTCCATATCCCCGCTCCTGTCGCTCCCGTCAAGGTGGCGGTCCTTCCCCTTCTGAAGACAGATGAGAGGCTCACTGCCAAGGCCCAGGAAATCGTGGACATCCTCAAGTACGACATCGCCTACCAGTATGATGAAAAAGACTCCATAGGACGCCGTTACCGTCGTCAGGACGCTATTGGAACCCCGTTCTGCGTCACTGTCGACCACGAGACCCTGGAGGACAACTGTGTAACAATCCGCGACCGTGACACTATGGAACAGGTCCGGGTCCCGATCGCGGAAATCCACGACAGACTGACGAAGGCAACCAGCCTTACCAATCTGCTCAGAAATCTGTAAGACTATCTCTTCAGCTCCCAGCCGATCTTAAGATTGTCGTAGCTGGAAGCCATGTTGCTGAGAATAGAAGCCGTAGTCCCCTGCGATGCAGCGACTGCGGCTACTTTTTTGGCGAATCCCAGGAATTTGCTGGCGTCGAAAAGCATTTCGCAGCCGTTCTGTGAATTCTGGAGGGTTCCAGTCATTGAGAGGTACTTCAGGGTCTTTCCGAACTGAAGCTGGATGTTCTTGCCGTCATTGAGGGTCTTCCATGTGCCTGAAAGGGGCACTTTGCCGAACTGGCAGGTGAATGTGAGGTCTTCATTGAAGGTAAAGACAGCCGATCCTGGGCGGATTCCGACCTTGGACAGATAGGAATCAACCTTGTCTTCGACGGTAGAGGTCGCCGCCGTTCCGGCGATTGATGCGAGTGCGTTGGTTGAGCTGCTTACCCCGACTGCGGCCCCGTTGTAGGTCCATTTGCCCGGAAGGTCGACTGCGGTCAGGTTTCCGGTGTAAGAATAGACCACCTTGGAGATTGAGTTGAGGATGTTTCCGGCCTTTCCGGAGTTGTCAGCTGCTCCTGCGACTGCTCCAAGGATTGAGGAGAGTCCGCTCTGCGCACTTGCGCTGAGGCTCATCGCCGCGCATGCGGTGAGGATCAAAAAGAATCTTTTCATATGTTAATCATTAATGTTTTCAGTCGTTTTCCGGCCACCCCTGGGCTTTCATCGGAAGTTCGACCCCGTCCGGTGTAACAAGAACCGCGCCGACATCGCTTTGGGCCATATGTCCGATGACTTCAAATGTCTGGAAATCATGGCGGAAAGTATCGAACTGCGCTATCGGCACTACGTATAGGAGGCGGTAGTCCTCCCCGCCGTTCATCGCGGCCGTAACGGTATCCACACCCATTTCACGACCCAGGTCGAAGGAGTTGCCCTCGAAGGGGATGCGCTCGGCATAGACCTTTGCGCCGAGGCCCGTATCCCGTACGGCCTGCAGGACGGCGTCCGCGAGACCGCGGTCCGTAAGCTGGCCATACGAAGGGATGATCCCGGAGTCTTCCATCTGGTCCACTATGTGCGGATTAAGCTGCGGATGGAGATAGTCGCCCACCATGAGCCTGTGTTTTTCCAACAGTGCCGAGCGTTTCTTCTCATCGGTTTCTTTCTTTCCGGCCTCAAGGACCCTGAAGCCGAAATAGGCTCCACCCAAGCTTCCGGAAATGCACAGGAGGTCCTTGGTCTGGACTGGGGGCCTGCGGGAATCACGGATGACTGTCCCGACAGCGGAAACACTTATGAACAAGCCGTTTATTGACGGGGCTATGTCAAGGTCGAGATCTTCATATGCATATTCTCCGGCTGCGCGGGAAATACCTTCCCATAGCATCTTCATATGCGTGAAATCCAGTTTAGAAGAAACACCTAAACGCACTGTAAGCGTCTTCGGGCGGGCGAATCCGGCCAGGAGCGAGCCGGTCACTGCGGTTACGCATTTGTGTCCCAGATGCTGTAGCGGGAAGTACGTGAGGTCGAAATCGACTCCCTCCATGAAGCTTCTTGATGCACAGGTCACTCCCTCATCCTTGGCCGGAAAGGTCTGTGCGGCGCGGAAGGGCCTGTAGGTGGATCCTTCGTACAGTCGGCGGATCGCTTCTATGCGTCCTAGGTTGTAGAATGTGTCTTCTGCCATGGTTTTTCGCTGTCTGGTCTTTGGCAAAAGTAGCTATTATTTTTTATATTTGTCTTTACAGAAAAACCAGATGCGATGAAGAAAACAGTATTTGCCTTCATGGCGGCCCTTATGCTGCTGCCCTCAGGCGTACAGGCCCGCTCCAAGGGACCCACCAGCCTCAAAGTCATATCCTATAACATCCGCCTCGGCACCGCGAACGACGGAACCAACTCCTGGAACCTGCGTTACCCGGCTTCTGCGCTCATGATCAACGACCAGAAACCGGACATCTTCGGTCTTCAGGAAGCATTTGATTTCCAGAAAGATTACCTGGATGAGGCCTGCAAGGGCTATTCCTGTGTCGGAGTCGGCCGCGATGACGGCAAGGCCAAGGGAGAGCAGATGGCCATATTCTACAACACGAAGCGTATCAAGCTCCGCAAATGGGGAACTTTCTGGCTTTCCGAGACCCCTGATACTCCCTCCAAGGGATGGGATGCCGCATGCTTCAGGACGGCCACGTGGGCCCTTCTCAAGGACAAGAAATCCGGAAAGGAATTCTATTATGTCAACACCCATCTGGACCACGTAGGGAAAGAGGCTCGTCTCAAGGGCCTGGCCCTGATAGTTGACAGGATCAAAGACATCAACCCGGAAGGTTATCCGATGGTCCTCACCGGAGACTTCAACGTGAGGATGGATGATCCATGCCTGAAAGCCCTTGAAGGAAAGATGGTTTCAGCCCGTGAGACAGCAGTCAAGACCGACCACCACATCACCTACAACGGCTGGGGATCGGTCAAGGATCCGGCGACGATCATAGACTACATCTATTACACCGGCTTCAGCGCCTGCACAGTCTATGAAACCATCACCAAACCGTACTATGACCGGACATATATATCCGACCATTACCCAATAACCGCGACACTCGTTTTCTAGACATATGTCCTTTGTACATCTCCACGTACACACCCAGTATTCGATCCTTGACGGGCAATCGTCCATAGAAAACCTGTTCAACCGGGCGGAAGAACTGGGGATGAGCGGACTTGCAATCACCGACCATGGCAACATGTTCGGGGTCAAGGAGTTCTTCAAATTCGCAAAGAAACACCCATCCGTCAAGCCTGTGATAGGCTGTGAGGTCTATGTGTCCGTGGGGGACCACCGCGAGAAGAAGAAAGGTTACTATCACCTCATCCTGCTCGCGAAGAATTACCATGGCTACCAGAACCTGATGAAGATCGTCTCCGAGGCCCACATCAACGGAATGTATTACCGTCCGAGGGTTTCGCACGAGGTTCTGGAGAAGTACCATGAAGACCTTATATGTTCGTCTGCCTGCATTGCCGGGGAAGTGCCCAGGCACATTCTCCAGGGAGACATAGCCGGAGCCGAGGAGGCCATCCAGTGGCACAAGAATGTGTTCGGGGATGATTACTACCTTGAGGTAA
This sequence comes from uncultured Bacteroidia bacterium, assembly GCA_902803535.1. GTDB lineage: Bacteria > Bacteroidota > Bacteroidia > Bacteroidales > UBA932 > Cryptobacteroides. The sequence goes on from CADCQP010000212.1 coordinate 12,081, forward strand.
TGCTCCATAAGACGGAGATTCCCGGGCAGTCCCTCGAGGTCTGGGAAGAGCAGAAGAAGTACAACAAGGTCTTGTTCGAGCTGGCTGAAAAGCACAATGTCAAGGTTATTGCAACCAATGACGTACACTTCGTACGTAAAGAAGACGGACCAGCGCACGACAGGCTCATATGCCTGACCACGAATTCTTTCGTGGATGATCCCGACCGCCTCCACTACACCCAGCAGGAGTATCTCAAGAGCGAGGAGGAGATGCGGGCCCTGTTCCCCGACCATCCCGAGGCCATTGACAACACCATGGAGGTGCTTGACAAGGTTGAGAGATACGAGATCGACCGCGGCCACGTCCTGCCCATATTCGAGCTCCCGAAGGACTTCCTCTCCAACATCGGAGAGCATATGGAAAGGTACAAGGATGTGATCGACGAAGGGCGCAATGACGAGAACGGCACCTACAGGGGAGACGGCTTCTGCCAGTCGGTAGCCTACCTGTGCCATCTTACATATGAGGGGGCGAGGGAGCGCTACGGGGATTCTCCGGAAGCATCCGTGATGGACCGTATCAAATTCGAGCTCAAGACCATATCCAGGATGGGTTTCCCGGACTATTTCCTGATAGTCCAGGACTTCATCAACTGGGGAAAGACCCATGGGGTTTCCGTAGGTCCCGGACGTGGTTCCGCCGCCGGGTCGTGTGTCGCCTACTGCCTGAAGATCACCAACCTGGACCCGATAAAGTACGACCTCCTCTTCGAGAGGTTCCTCAATCCAGAGCGTATTTCCATGCCGGATATCGACGTGGACTTCGATGATGAAGGCCGCTACAAGGTCATCCAGTACGTGCAGGAGAAATACGGTACCGACCACATATCCCATGTCATCACATTCGGCACCATGGCCGCAAAGATGGCCATCAAGGATGTCGGAAGGATCAGCCATCTGCCCCTTGACGAGACGAACAGGCTGGCCAAGCTGGTCCCTGACAGGGCCTTTCAGGTCGCCGGAGTTGTGGACAAGGAAGGGAATCCGAAGGACATAAAGCCCACGCTGAAGAACTGCGTGAAATATATTCCGGAACTCAAGAAGGAGTATGAAGAAGGGCAGCCTCTGGTTAAAGAGGTCCTGAACTATGCCCTCCAGCTGGAGGGATCCATCAGGCAGACCGGAATTCACGCCTGCGCCATGATCATCGGGCGCGGGGACCTTACGAATTACATTCCCATTACGATGGGCCACGACAAGGCAACGGACCAGGATGTCTGGGTCAGCCAGTATGAAGGCTCCTACATCGAAGAGGTTGGAATGCTCAAGATGGACTTCCTTGGGCTTTCCACCCTGTCCATCATAATGGAATGCCAGAGACTCATCAAGAAGCGTTTCAGCGTAGATATCGACATCGAGAACATCCCGATAGACGATCCGAAAGTCTATGAACTCTACTCACGGGGAGACACCAAATCGGTCTTCCAGTTTGAGTCTGGGGGCATGATAAACTGGCTGCAGAGACTTCATCCCGAGCGTTTCGAGGACCTTATAGCCATGAACGCCCTCTACCGTCCGGGGCCGATGGACTACATCCCGGATTTCGTAGAGAGGAAAAAGGATCCGACAAAGATCACCTACGACCTTCCGGACATGGAAGAGTACCTGAAGGAGACCTATGGGGTGACCGTCTATCAGGAGCAGGTGATGAGGATTTCCCAGAAGGTCGCCGGATTCTCCCGCGGCAAGGCGGACAAGCTCCGCAAGGCAATGGGAAAGAAGAAGCTGGATGTACTGGAATCGCTTCATTCCGAGTTCATTGAGGGAGGAACAAAGAACGGTCACCCCCTCGAGATGCTCGAGAAGATATGGGCTGACTGGCGCAAGTTCGCCTCATATGCTTTCAACAAGTCGCATGCGACCTGCTATGCCTGGGTGTCCTACCAGGTAGCCTGGCTGAAAGCCCACTATCCCTCCGAGTTCCAGGCGGCCAACCTGAGCCAGAACCTCGGGAACATGGAAGAG
>CADCQP010000213.1 GCA_902803535.1 uncultured Bacteroidia bacterium
CACCGGATAAGTCAGTGAATGTCTGCGCTTTGGCGTGGACTGGACTTATCTAGTGTTGCGGGCTTCCTAGGGCCTCAGGGCATGGATTTGAAAGGTCCATGCCTTTTTTTGTGCCCTGGCTGCCCTCCCGAGATAAGTCGCAAGTGCCGTAAGAGCGCAGCTTATGGCCAACAACAGTAATCTTGGCGCCGCGAAGGCTGCCAAGAATGATGAGTTCTACACTCAGTATGCCGACATCCAGAAGGAGATCAATGCCTATCTGGAGTATAATCCCGACACTTTCCGCGACAAGACAGTGCTCCTTCCATGTGACGATCCAGAATGGAGCAACTTCACTCGGTTCTTTGCCCAGAACTTCGAGCGCTTAGGACTCAAACGCCTTATCAGTACCTCATATGCTGTTGAGAGCAAGAAGTACAAGGACTATGAGCCGACATTATTTGAGACGGAAAGCCCCTTTTTCGACATCGACAAGACCCGGATCAAGGGCAAAATCTTTGAACTCACCCGTGATGCCAACGATAGCGGCCGCATCGATATCGATGACTTGGAGTGGCATTACCTCGAGGGCGATGGCGACTTCCGCAGTCCGGAGGTCTGCAAACTCCGCGATGAGTCGGATATTATTGTGACGAATCCTCCCTTCAGTTTGTTTAGGGAGTTTCTGCTTTGGATGGTCGAAGCAGACAAGAAATTCTTGATTATAGGGAACATGAATGCGGTAACCTATAAGGAGGTGTTTCCTCTCATTAAGACGAACAGGCTATGGATAGGTGCAACTGGTTTCATGTCCGACATGGTGTTTGGAGTTCCTCAAGGCGCACTCGTTGCTCCAGCAGATAAAGCAAAAGCCGAGAAATTGGGCTATGTAGGCGATTTTACGAGGCTGGGTAACTCCTGCTGGTTTACAAACCTTGATCATGGGCGTCGTCATGAACCATTGAATCTGATGACGATGAAAGATAACCTGCGCTATAGCCGCCACAAGGAAATCCGTGAAAAAGGATATTTGAAGTACGACAATTATAATGCAATTGAGGTCCCTTACACTGATGCTATTCCATCAGATTATGATGGTGTAATGGGAGTCCCGATCTCCTTCCTTGGAAAATACTGCCCTGAACAGTTTGAGATTGTTGAGTTCCGCAAAGGGGAAGATGGGAAGGATTTGGTATATAGTATACAGACAGACAGACAGACAGACAGACAGACAGACAGACAGACAGACAGGAACAAAATTGTTACACCATATTTCAGGATACTCGTCCGTCAACGTCTATTCCGGGGATAATCAAGAATGCGGAAGGGAAAATCGGAGGCAGGATCACTTATGCCAGGATAACCATCCGGCGCTTGAAGACATCATGATTCCAGGATTTGAGAAATATGACAGAGCCTATTTGAACGGTAACAGGATGTATTTCAGGCTTTTCATCAGTAGGAAACAATAACGGTCAGATCCTGCGTCGGCCTTCGGCCTCCTCAGGATGACAAAAAGAATAAAACAATGAAAGCAACACTATATCAGGACTGGAGCATCGGCGACATTTGCAAAGGATTCCAGTATAATGAATATGAGGGCAAGGGACTGTACGGTCTTTCCGGGAGACTGACCATCCAGCCGGAGTTTCAGCGGCATTACCTCTATGCGGAGAATGGCGGCAAAAAGGAAGTGGATGTGATCCAATCCGTACGCAATGGCTATCCGCTGGGCCTCATCTATTTCTCCAAGGTGGGCGAAGACCGTTACGAAGTTCTTGATGGCCAGCAGCGCATCACCTCCCTGGGACGTTTCCTGACAGAGAAGTTCGCCTGGATTGATGCAGACGGCAGGCCGTGGTATTTCAGTGCCCTGAATCCAGATGAACAGGAGAAATTCCTGAACACCAAGCTACTCATATACGTTTGCGAGGGTACTGAAAAGGAAATCAAGGATTGGTTTCGCACCATCAACATAGTCGGCATTCCGCTGAACAACCAGGAAACCCTCAACGCCGTGTATTCCGGACCTTTTGTAACCAAGGCTAAGGAAGAGTTCTCCAACTCCAATAACACCAATATCAACAAGTGGAGCTGCTTCATCTCCGGAACAGCCAAGCGCCAGGATTACCTGGCCGCAGCACTGGATTGGGTGAGCAAAGGGAACGTAGAGGAGTATATGGCAGCACACCGGTATGACAAGGATATCACTGAACTAAAAGCCTATTTCACTTCTGTTATCGACTGGATTACTTCGGTGTTCGACATCGTGCCGGAGAAGGAAATGTGCGGGCTCAAATGGGGTGAACTGTACGAGAAGTACCACACGAGGGCTTATGACCCGGCAGCCGTTACGGCAAAGGTACGGGAGCTATATGAGAGTTTCTACGTGAAGGAGAAGAAGGGCATCTTTGAGTATATCCTGGGGGGATGCCAGGAGCCGCGCCTACTGAATGTACGGGTCTTCGATGAGCCGACAAAAAAGGCCGTGTATACCTCCCAGACGGAGAAAGCAGAGGCTGAGGGTGTATCAAACTGTCCCTACTGCGCCATCGGTCACGACGCCAACCGGACCAGGATATGGAAGCTGACGGAGATGGACGCAGATCACGTCACCGCCTGGAGCAAGGGCGGCGAAACGTCTATCGAGAATTGTCAGATGCTGTGCAAGACTCACAACCGGGCCAAGGGAAACAGGTGACGATGCATATGCTGCCTGCTTCCCCGGGGGTGGGTGAGCCGATTTGGAGCCGTCAGGTTCCCGGCGGGGCGAGCGGAGACGGCGCCTTGCGACGGCGTTTGTCTGAGGGACGTTATACGCCGTAGGCGGATAAAAGTCCCGAGTTAGCCGTCGAGCCGCCGGAGCGAAGCCCTGCCCTGACGGCGACGCATGAGGCGAACCCGCCCCGGGGAAGACGGATAAGCCGTGTTTCGTGAGTCACTCATTACTATGCGATAACGAAAAGTTCCTACCTCCATTCAGAGGGTAGGAACTTTAAGTAATAGGCTATTCGTCAGTCGGTTACAAAACACGACAGACTACTCTGTCACACGGAGGTACAGGTTGAACGAGACCTTCTCGCCGTGGAAATGGTTCTTCTCTCCCTGGGGACCTTCCTGGTCTGCACGGGAGAACTTGGTCCCGATAGGGCTGATGGAATTCAGGATGGAGATGTCCCCGTCCGGGAAAGGCGGCTGGACATTCTTGTTGAAAGGATTGTGTCGTGAGGGAGTAAACAGCCTCAAGAACAGGTCAGGGCTGTCGACTGCAATCTCCAGGGTCCGGTCCCCTGCCATGATCCTGGCAGCATAGAACTCGGAATAATAGCCCTTGAACTCAGGATAATCCCTCTCCTGAGAAGTCCTCGTGTCATTCCACGCTTTCTCATGAATGCCGAAAGCCTGGCCTTTCAGACGGTTCTTCCAAACCCTGTAAGGTCCGCGCGACAGCAGCCTTGCGCCCTTCACACCATCCTCAGGGAAGCTGAAAGAGATGCCGGAGAAATCCATGTCCCCGTCAAGCACATAACTGCATCCAACCTTCTTCCAGCCATTGCCGGCATCAGTCACAGTACAAGAAGCCTGTGCAGATTCAGGATCGAAGCCCACAAAATGCAGGCTCCCTATCACGGACTCCATCAGAGATTCCTTCACAGAACCGCCGGCCCTCTCATTCACAATCCTTTCCGCCACGACAGCAGGTTTCGTCAGAGACCAGGACCATGTAAAGATCTCCCTTCCAAAAGGATCCTTGGCGCTTATGCTGACAGCTTCGCAATCCTTCCAGCCAGAAGGAAGGGAAAGGACCATGGTCCCTTTCTCCCCGGGAGCCACGGACGGAGCCGCGACAGCAAATGAAGTTTCCCGAGCTCCGGAGATCAGCGGATTATCAAAATCAATCAGTTTCCCGGAGAAACTGCACTGGGAAAGATCGGTAAAATGATAGCGGTTGTGCACCGTCAAGGTCCCGTCAAAAGGATCTTCCGGTTCAAAATAGACAGGTGCCCATATCTCTTTGATAGTAAAATAGCTGCCTTCCTTTTCATGATAGGCGCCGACAATCCCGTCCGGGGCATTCAGCCCCCAGGTGTCGATCGAGTCACGCTTGTCACGGCGGGCTACTCCCTCATCAGCAAGGTCCCAGAGGAACCCGCCTGCAGCCAGCTTACTGTCCAGCATCAGGTTCCAATAATCATCCAGTCCAGCACCATGACCTCCGTCATAAAGTCCGTGGAGGAACTCAGTAGGCATATACACAAGATCCTTATTCTCTCCCTTCAGGGCCTCATGGATATAATTCCACTTCGGATAATGACGGGTGTCAGTACCGTCAAGCTTCGACCATGGCTCGATCACATGACGCTTCTGCGGATCCCAGAAACGATAGTCAGAACGCACATCCTTGTTGAATCCGCCCTCATTACCATTAGACCATATGACTACGCTGGGATGATTGACATCACGGATAACCATCTGATGGACAAGACGATGAGCAGTCAGTGTGTCATATGGGTCCTGCCATCCGGCCAGTTCGTCGATCACATAGAGGCCAAGCGAATCGCACGCATCCAGGAAGAAGACATCCGGCGGATAGTGCGACATACGCACGGCATTCATGTTCATGTCCTTGATAAGGTTTATGTCCTCTACGGCGAAAGCCTTGCTGCTGGCACGCCCGTAATCAGGACGGAAAGTGTGGCGGCACACGCCCTTGAAACGCACCTTGGTGCCATTCACATAAAAACCATCACCATAACGGAATTCTATGGTCCTGAAACCGAATTTCTGCTCCACGCGATGGATCAGCCGGTTCCCCTTCATGAGGCTCACCACGGCCTTGTACAGGACAGGTGTCTCACTGGTCCATGACAAAGGAGATTCCATCCTGCCCCTGACTACGATGAGGCTGTCCCCGCAGACCGTCGAACTGAGATTCCCGGCCAGACGCTTGGAAGACATGTCTTCGATGACGGTCTCAACCCGGTAGCCGGGGCCAAGCGGGAAGCCAGTATACACCTGCATGTCGAATCCGCCGCCATGACGGGCATCGATTGCCAGGCGCTCAATATTCTCCATCGGCTTTGCCTGGAGATAGACCGGACGGAATATCCCGCCGAAGACCCAGTAGTCGGCACGACGCTCAGCAAGATTGATGCTCTTGTTCGCAGATTCCTTGCTGACAGTCACTTCCAGGAGATTATCCTTCCCGTAATTAACGAGTCCGGACACATCATAGCTGAATCGGTAGAACGCTCCCTGATGCATGGGGCCGGCACTGGTGCCATTGATCTTGACCTCGGTGTCGGTCATCGAGCCCTCGAACACAATCTCCACCTTCTTGCCCTTCCACTCACGAGGGACCTGGAAATGCAAACGGTAAAGTCCCTGCTCATGGTGAGGCTGGCGGTCATGACCGTAATTATAGCCTCCGAAGCCCTGCTGCTCCCAGCAGGAAGGCACCTCGATAGTGGTCCACTCCCCGCTCCTTGCACCGTCGGTACAGAAGAATTCCCATGTCTTGGTGTCATCAGCCCCCTTACCGGAAAGATAGAGGGTCTGTGTCTGCTGCGCATGGGCCCCAAAGCATGAGAGGCAGGCCCACAAAAGGGCAGCAGCGATTTTTACTAGTCTGTCTGTGTCTTTCATATGCGGTCTTGAATATAAAAAAGAGGGACGATCATCCAATCCTGATCGCCCCTCTCTCGTTTTCAGATTTCAGCTTAAGCTTCGGGAGTCTCGGCTGCGGGCTCAGTAGCCTCGGGAGCCTCGTTGACAGAGTCCGAAACGACCTGGAATCCGAGAGTTGCCTTCACATCCTTGTAGCATGCTACGGTAGCCTCATATGTTCCAAGTTCCCTGACTTCCTTAGCGTGGATCGCAATGTCCTTCTTGTCAACATTGACTCCGGCTGCGGCAAGTGCATCTGCGAGCTGGGCTGCAGTGACAGAACCATAAGCCTTTCCGCCTTCGCTGACCTTGACCGGGATGACGATCTTGGCAGCCTCGATGGCAGCCTTGAGGGTCTCGGCGTCAGCAATGAGCTTCTGGACCTTGTGGGCGCGCTGCCTCTTGGTCTCCTCGAGCTGCTTGAGGGCAGAAGGAGTAGCGGCAGTAGCTATTCCACGGGGGATAAGGTAGTTGAGAGCGTATCCGCTCTTGACCTTCACGACATCGTCGGCATAGCCGAGATTAGCAACATCCTGTTTGAGAATAATGTTCATG
>CADCQP010000214.1 GCA_902803535.1 uncultured Bacteroidia bacterium
AAAAACTATTCGCTTAAAGATTTCAAAGGGAAGACCCTTGTGGTGGATTTCTGGGCGACTTGGTGCCCTGACTGCCGTGAAGAGATAGATGACCTGGTGAGGATCCACAAAGAGCACCCTGAGGTCGAATTCGTCGGCATCTCCTTCGACACCGATCCGGAAAAGCTTCGGTCATTTACGGCCGAACACGGAATGGATTGGCTCCAGCTTTCCGAGGGCTTCAAAAAATGGAAGGAGACACAGGTCTCCGAGGCATATGGCGTGAAATGGATCCCCACGAAATACGTCATAAGCCCCAGGGGAAAGGTGCTTCTCTCAACAGTGATGACCGAAAAGGTTGAAAAATTCCTGAACCGGTAGCCTCTTTACAGGCCCTTGTAAGCGGTATTGTTCTCCAGTTTCTCCTGGCTCAATGTGGGCTCTACCGGCTGGATCGTGCCGTCGGGGTTGTAATAAAGCCTGTCGACGCAGACTGACCGGTGGTAGCTGCGCATGCGGGGATTGTCCGGCCAGTTGTACGCGGCCAGGTCGCCTGTGTGGTAGAACAGGAACCAGTCGTCTCCGAACCGCACGATGCTGTGGTGGTTCGTACCGCTGCTCACCGGGCCCAGGATACGTCCTTTATATTCATATGGCCCAAGGGGATTGTCAGCCATCGCATAGACGATTTCCGGCTGGTGGCCGGTGAATGGGCTGTTGCTGTAGGAGAGGTAGTATTTCCCGTTGTATTTGTGGATCCATGATGCCTCGAAGAACTCCACAAGTCCCTCGATGATATGGACCTCCCCGTCATATGAGACCATATCCTCGTTGAGCTTGATGCAGCAGCAGGTGTTCTGTCCCACGAACATATAGGCCTGTCCGTCGTCATCCATGAGGATGGCGGGGTCGATGAAGTCACGGTCGCATATAACTCCGGGGGAGTCAATGGTCAGGAGAGGATGTCCCAGCGGATCCATGAACGGTCCTGTCGGGGAGTCGGAAACGGCCACGCCGATATTCTTCTTGTCGGTCGGGAAGTAGAAGTAATACTTCCCGTTCCGCTCCACGCAGTCGGGCGCCCAGGCCATGGCCTTTGCCCAGCTTGTCTGCTCGAAAGGCTTGAAAATCACGCCCCTGTCCTCAAAGTTGACCATGTCCCCTGTCACATAGACATGATAGTCATCCATGTCGAATCCCTGAGCCATGTCCCTGTCGTGGCTGGGATAGAGGTACAACGAGTCCCCGAACACCCTTGCCGACGGGTCGGCGGAATACATATGCGTGATGATGGGATTACCGCCCAGTTCATAGTGGCGGGGCTGATGTGAGCAGGCTGAGAAGATGAGTAGGAAGGCGATGCAGGGGAGGAAGAAAGATTTCATATGATTAGCATTTACACAAAAATAATCAATTATCGTTATATTTGACGAAGTATTAACCTCATCCACTTCCCGGAATCATGAAGAAAGTCGTTTTTATCCTCCTGTCCCTGACCCTGGCGCAGGTAGCGTTCTGCCAGGCTGCCTACAAGACCGAAAATGGCATCCACTATCACGCCGAGGCCGGTGAATATGCCGCCGAGCGCTGTGTGCTGGACTTCTATTATCCTACGGACGTCAAAGACTTCCCAACAGTAGTATGGTTTCACGGTGGAGGGTTGACCTCAGGCAATAAATCGGTCCCGGACGGGCTCAAGGACTCGGGTCTGGGAGTAATCGCGGTCAACTACAGGTTGCTTCCCAAGGCGACTGTCCAGCAGTGCATCGACGACGCGGCCGCTGCCGTGGCATGGGCGTTCAAGGAGGTCGGCAAGCGTGGCGGGAGCGCAGATAAGATATTCGTGGCCGGGCATTCTGCAGGAGGTTACCTGACCGACATGATAGTACTGGACAAACACTGGCTCGAAGCATATGAGATAGATGCGGACAAGATTGCCGGCGCTTTCCCGTACAGTGCCCAGAAGATTACCCATTTCAATGTCCGTGAAAAAATGGGCATTGGACCCCTGCAGCCGCTCATAGACGAGACCGCTCCGCTTTTCCATGTCCGCAAACTGCCCATGCCGATGCTGGTGCTTTCGGGCGACCGCGAGCTGGAGATGAACGGCCGCTATGAAGAGCAGGCCTATTTCTGGAGGATGATGAAACTCAATGGCAACGAGAACGTCTTCCTCTATGAATTCGACGGCTACAACCACAGCCAGATGCCATTCCCGGCGCACAATGTGGTCAAGAGGTACATAAAGGCAATCAGCGGAGGCGAAAAGCTCCCCGTCAGGTAAGGTCTTCAGTTCATGGCAAATATGAGAAGATTCAAGTCGATTATATGTGTCCTGGCGGCGCTTATGGCGCTGCCGTTGTTCCAGGGCTGCTACGGCGGGCACGATCCTGAGGACAGCATAGTCCTTGAGACAGAAACATTTACCCTCACGCTTGGGAAAGACGCCATCGCGCGTTCGCTTGTCATAAAAAAGACCAATGAGGAAATGCTTGTGAAGGGCGCCGGCATTCCTCTCTTTTCAGTCACCCAGAGCAGGCCTTTCAACAACGAGATAAAGCTGGAGCATCCGAACACCAGGACGACTTACAAGGCGGACTCGCTCATATGGGACGGAGAGAAGCTGACAGTCGGTTTTGATACGGCCCCATACGAGGCTGTGGTGAAGGTAGATAAGGGCCCCGGTTACCTGCGTTTCACCCTGGAGGATTTCAAATGCGAACCGGAAGATTACGACGGTCTCGCCCTGGACGTCCCCCCTGTGGCCGAATTCAGGATCCTGCAGCTGCCTGTAAAGGAGCGTAAGAATTTCGGGGAGTGGCTGAACTGCATGTGGGATGATGCTTCCGCCGTCTGTGTTGCCGGGTGCGATCCCTGGGCCCAGGTCTGGCATGAAGACCGTAACGGAGGCAGGATACTCACCGCTGATATTTTTTCCGGCAAGAAACTCCGCGGCGGTTCTGCTGCGATAATAGCCTCTGACGGCCGAGAGCCTTTCCTTGAGGCGATGGACAGGTTCGAAGAGGACCTGGACCTTCCCAGGGGAGTCCAGAGCAGGCGTTCGCCTATGCTTAACCGCTCCATATACTGGACATCCGACGCTACACCGCAGAACATCGACAGGCATATAGCCGTCGCACGGCAGGCCGGCCTGAAGATGATGCTGTTCTATTACACGTGCTTCGTCAAGTCCAGCGGCTACCGCTATATGGGCGATTATGACCTTAGGGATGAATATCCCGGAGGCTATGATGACATATGCAAGATGCTGGACAAGGTCAAAGAGGCGGGCATCACACCCGGTTTCCACACCCTCCAGACCCATATAGGCATTGAAAGCCGCTATGTCAGGCCTTCCATCGATCCGCGCCTGAACCGCAAGCGCCTCTTCACCTTAAAGGAGGCTATCCCGGCCTCGGGCGAAGTCGCTGAGATATATGTCGAAGAGAACCCTGTCGATTCTCCGCTTCACGACTACACCCGTGTCATCGCATTCGGCGGCGAAGGTTTTTCATATGAAGGCTATACCACTGAGCCTCCATACAAGTTCACCGGAGTGAAGCGCGGGGCATATGCCACAGACGCAGTCTCCCACCGCAAGGGAGAGATCGGCGGAGTGCTCGACATCTGTGAATATGGGAGGGGAACTTCGATCTACCTCAACCAGGACACCGACCTCCAGGATGAGATCGCGGAAAAGATAGCACGCATATATGACTGCGGCTTTGACTTCCTCTACCTTGACGGATCGGAAGGGGTCAATCCTCCGTGCGGCATAAATGTCGCCCTGGCCCAATACAGGGTGATATCAAAGTTCGGGAAGATGCCCGTTTTCACTGAAGGAGCGGCCAAGACCCATTTCAGCTGGCATTTCCAGGCCGGGGCGAACGCATTCGACGTGTTCCCTCCGGAGATCTTCAAAGAGAAGATTGTGGAATTCCCTTATTCTGAGGCCCCGAATATGGCCAAGAATATGACTCGGGTCGATTTCGGCTGGTGGAACATCAGGCCTGAGACCACCCCGGATATGTGGA
>CADCQP010000215.1 GCA_902803535.1 uncultured Bacteroidia bacterium
CTTCTTCGAGGAAAGGGTCTACAAGATCCTGGAGGAAGACCAGAAGAGCTGGGAAGACCAGCTGGATGACGTGCTGGCCAGGATGAAAGAATTCCAGGACAGGGTCAGGCGCGAGATCACCATGGACGACATCTTGAAACTGGTCGAGAAACCGGTGCGTAAGATTTCCAGGTTCGACACCAAGGCGGTGGATGAAAAGATCCGCTCCATAGAGGAGGAGATGGAAAGGGTACAGGACAACCTGGATCACCTCACCCGCTACACCATCGACTGGTTCAGGAGCCTCAAGAAAAAATACGGCGCAGACTATCCACGTCAGACGGAAATAACTGCCTTCGAGGCTATTACAGCGACCAAGGTAGTCAACAAGAATGCCAAGCTCTACGCCAACATGGAAGAAGGCTTCGTGGGCATAGGACTGAAGAAGGACGACGGCGGACAGTACATATGCGACTGCTCCGACATCTCCGAAATCATCACCATCTCCAAGGACGGAAAGTACAAGGTGTCGAAAGTCACCGACAAGGCATTCTTCTGGAAGGACCTCATATATGTCGGCCTCTGGGGCCATGATGACGAGCGCACCATCTACAACGTGATCTACCGCTACGGAAAGAGCGGGATCTACTACGCAAAGCGCTTCGCGATCACATCCCTGACACGCGACAAGGAATACGACATAACTACCGGAGAGCCCGGTTCCCAGATAGTCTGGATGACAGTGAACCACAACGGTGAGGCTGAAGTCCTGCGCATATCCCTCAGGCCGCGCCCGAAGCTGAAGAAATCCACGATCGAATACGATTTCTCAACCCTCGCTGTAAAGGGCAAGGGTGCAAGGGGAAATGTGGTCTCCAAGAACCCGATAGCGCGCATCCAGCTGAAGGCCAAGGGAGTATCCACTCTGGGCGGAAAGAAGATCTGGTACGACGCAGATGTCCAGAAGCTGAACGAAGATTCCCGCGGCCTGTTCCTCGGCGAATTCGAGGCTGAAGACAAGGTACTCGCCATTTTCACCAACGGCACATTCTACACCACGTCCTTCGACCTGTCGAACCGCTATCAGGGCGAGGTCCTGGACATATGCAAGTTCGACCCCGAGGCCACCTACACGGCGACCTACTGGGACGGCAAGGCCAAAGCATTTTACGTCAAGAGATTCTCATTCGTAGAAAGCGACAACACCCCACAGTCATTCATCTCCCAGGAAAGAGGTTCCTACCTTGTGGAGATCACCCCGGACGAGGATCCGCGCATAGAGCTCACATTCGGCGGGAAGTCTTCGGCACACGAGAAGGAAATAATCCAGGCCGAATCCTTCATAGGCAAGAAGGGTTATACTGCTAAAGGCAAGAAATGTTCAGCACTGGAAGTGGCGTCCGTCAAATTCCTTGAGACTCCCAAAGCCGAGGAAGAGCCTGAGGATGAAACCGAAGTGCCACAGCCTGAGGCTGAGACCGCTCAGCCAGCCGAGGTTGAACCGGTGCCCGAAACCGCACCTGTCGCTGAGCCGGAGCCGGCAGCAGAATCTACGCCTGAATCAGAATCCACACCGGAGCCGGCACCGATCGATGCATCTGACATCATAGATCCTACCGGAGACGGAGAAGCCCTTGATCCAGGCGACATAGACGCCGACCTGGACAATGGAGGATTCGATCCTAACGACCCGGAACCGACTCTGTTCTGACATGGTACTGACCCTCACCGGCTTCATGGGAAGCGGCAAGACAACCATCGGGAAAGCGCTGGCCGCCAAAGTGGGATGCCCATTCCTTGACCTTGACCAGGTGATAGAGGAAGCCAAGGGCATGTCAATCCCGGAAATATTTGCTGCAGAAGGCGAAACAGCATTCCGTAAAGCCGAACTGGAGGCCCTTGAAAGGCTCGTCGGGGACAAGTCAAAAAGCGGAAAGATCGAGTACGTCCTTGCCCTTGGAGGAGGGACTGTAATGACTCCCGGATGCGAAAAGCTGGTCAGGGAGAATACCCGCTGCGTCTATCTCAAAGCCTCAGCCGAAACACTGCTCGCGAACCTGGAAGGCACCCAGTCTTCCCGCCCCATGCTCCGCGGTGAAGACCTTAGGACACGGATAGAAAACCTCCTGGAAGAAAGGGAGGAAACATATGAACGCTGCGCTGAGATAACGGTGGACTCCGAGACTCCCCTAGATGAACTCATCCCTCTCCTTCATGTCCTTGATACGGAGCTGAAGGGATGAACTCCCGCGGTAGTAATTCTCTACTATTGAATAGCATATGTCCACCGGATTCCCCGACTTTATGTAGTCGTAGAACCCGGCCATGTTGAATGCTATGGCAGGGATGGGATGATAGGGCTGGTCCTCCTGGATGAGATCCAGGCGGATGTGTGAACCCCCTCCCCCAACCAGACGGCCGTTTCCGGCATCATAGACATTGTCCGTACGGAACACCGGAGTGGAATTGCCCGGGCCGAAAGGCTGGAACTGCTTGAGGATACGCAGGAACTTGGGCGTAATACGGGAGAAATCCAGCTTCGAGTCTATATCAATGACGGGGGTAAGCATCTCATCTGTAGAATGTTCCCCTACATATGCGTCCATCCTCCTGGAGAACTCCTCAAGATTCTCTTCCTTGAGGGTAAGCCCGGCGGCGTACACGTGCCCGCCGAAATTCTCCAGCAGGTCTGCGCAGTTCTCGATGCTGGCATACAGGTCGAAGCCCCTGACACTGCGGGCAGAGCCGGTAACCAGGCCGTTGGACTTGGTCAACACGACTGTAGGCTTGTAATAGGCCTCGACGAGCCTGGACGCCACTATTCCCACCACGCCTTTGTTCCAGTCGGGATTATAGACTATGGTGGCGTGCTCGCTTGCCAGTGCATGCCCCTCAACTACCATGTTGAGAGCCTCCTGGGTGATTTCGCGGTCTATGCTCTTGCGCTCGTTGTTGTTGTCATTGATAGCATTGCCTATCCTGAATGCTGTCTGGTCGTCCGCGGCGGTGAGAAGCTCCACCGCCATCCTGCCGCTCTCCATGCGGCCGGCAGCGTTGATGCGGGGTCCGATCTTGAACACTATGTCGTCGATCGTCACATGCCCGGGATCCAGCTTGGCCAGGTTTATCAGGGCAAGCATGCCCCTGCGCTGGCTCTTGTTGAGCTGGATGAGGCCGTAATAGGCCAGGATCCTGTTCTCTCCGACGATGGTAACAAGGTCCGAAGCGATGCTCACCACAAGCAGGTCCAGGAAAGGAAGCAGGGTCTCGAACGGGATCCCGTAGCGCTGGGCATATGCCTGTACCAGCTTGAATCCGACGCCGCATCCGCATAGGTCATCGAACGGGTAGCTGTCATCCGCGCGCTTGGGGTCGAGTACCGCAACCGCCGGGGGCAGTTCCTCCTCGGGCAGGTGATGGTCACATATGATCATGTCCATGCCCTTTTCGGATGCATATGCCACCTTGTCGTTGGCCTTGATGCCGCAGTCGAGGGTGATTATCAGTGTAAAATGGTTGTCCGCAGCCCAGTCCAGTCCTTTGAAGGAGACTCCGTATCCCTCGTCATAGCGGTCGGGGATGTAGAAGTCCACGTTGTGGCTGTAACGCCTCAGGAAAGAATAGACCAGGGAGACAGCAGTGGTCCCGTCGACGTCGTAGTCACCGTAAACCAGGATCCGTTCCTCGGAAATAAGGGCCCGGCGCAGTCTTTCGACCGCCTTGTCCATGTCCTTCATCAGGAATGGGTCATGCAGGTCGTCGAGACTGGGCCTGAAGAAAGCGCGGGCCTGGTCGAAAGTTTCCACTCCCCTGTTAACCAGGAGCTCGACCAAAACCTCGTCTATGCCGAGCTGGGCGGCAAGGGCCGTCACCTTCTCGCGGTCCGCTGAAGGTTTCAGATTCCATTTCTTCTCTTTGCCCATATTCTACAAATTTACCGTTTTTTTTCAGACAAGCAAAGCTGCCCGGTCAAATTGGTTGCGGAGAATCAAAATAAATATGGTATTTTTGCGATTCAAACAGACAAGTAAGCAGAGTACAATGGAAACAAAGACGTTCAACGAGCAGGAACAGCAGCGCAGGGATTCTATGCAGAAACTGCGTGAGATCGGTATCAACCCCTACCCAGCCCCGCAATACCCTGTCAGCGCTACCGCAAAAAGCATAGCCGAAAACTATGATCCGCAGAAAGGCAACATGCAGGACATATGCATTGCCGGAAGGATGATGACGCGACGCATCATGGGTGCCGCCTCCTTCTTCGAGTTGCAGGATGCGACCGGAAGGATCCAGGTCTATGTCAAACGCGATGAGCTGTGCCCTGGCGAGGACAAGACCATGTACAACACTGTCTTCAAGAAACTTCTGGACATAGGTGACATCGTCGGCATCAAGGGATTCGCATTCTACACCCAGACCGGCCAGCTCAGCGTCCACGCCAAGGAGCTCACCGTCCTGAGCAAGTCCCTCAGGGTCCCGCCCATCGTCAAGGAAGCCGACGGGAAGGTGCATGACGCCTTCACCGACCCCGAGCTGCGCTACAGGCAGAGGTACGTGGACCTGATGGTGAACCCCGCCGTGAGGGAAGTCTTCGTCAAGAGGACCCAGATCATCAACACCATGAGGGAATACTGCTCCGACGCCGGTTACCTGGAAGTCGAGACCCCTATCCTCCAGCCGATTCCGGGAGGTGCAACCGCCAGGCCATTCATCACTCATCACAACGCCCTGGACATCCCCCTCTTCCTTAGGATCGCTGACGAGCTCTACCTTAAGAAACTCATCGTAGGCGGATATGACGGTGTCTTTGAATTCGCGAAGGACTTCCGCAACGAAGGCATGGACCGCACCCACAACCCCGAGTTCACCCAGATGGAGCTCTACGCAGCCTACAAGGACTACATATGGATGATGGGCTTCACCGAGAAGATGCTCGAGAAGATAGCCATCAAGCTCCACGGGACGACACTGGTCCACACCGACGGCAAGGACATCGATTTCAAGGCTCCCTGGCGCAGGATAAGGATACTGGACGCCATCAAGGAATATGCAGGGGTCGATGTCTCCGACATGGATGAAGCCGCACTGCGCGCCACCTGCGCTTCCCTCAAGGTTGAGACCACGCCTTCCATGGGACGCGGAAAGCTCATAGACGCCATTTTCGGACAGTTCTGCGAAGATCATTTCATACAGCCTACATTCGTGACCGATTACCCGGTCGAGATGTCCCCCCTCACCAAGAGGTGCCGCTATGACGACCGCCTCACCGAACGTTTCGAGCTCTTCGTGAACGGTCACGAGCTTGCCAACGCCTATTCGGAGCTCAACGATCCGGTGGACCAGCTTGAGCGGTTCAAGGACGAGGCTAAGCTCAAGATGAAGGGAGACGACGAGGCTATGTACGTGGATTATGACTTCGTACGCGCCCTCGAATACGGCATGCCGCCCACTTCCGGCATTGGCATAGGCATAGACCGCCTGGCCATGCTGATGCTCGACCAGAGCACAATCCAGGACGTTCTCTTCTTCCCGCAGATGAGACCTGAGAAGTGAGAACCGAAACCATCACCTCCGTACAGAACCCCAAGATAAGGGAAGCTCTTTCGCTGGGCTACAAGTCCAAGGTCCGGCGGGAGAAAGGGCTCTTCCTGGTCGAAGGGGTAAGGGAACTGGGACATTGCCTTGAAGCCGGATTCCGGCCAAGGACCATTTTCCGCTGTCCCGAAACCATAGGAGATGATGTTTTCAGCCCCATAGCCCAGGCGGCCGAGTCCGCCAATCCGGACTGCAGGTGCTTTGACCTGAGCCCCGAGGTCTATGCCAAGATAGCCTACCGCGAAGGTACGGAGGGCGTTCTTGCTGAAGTAGAGTGGAAAGAAAGGACGCTGGGCGACATACATCCCGCCGGAGAACCTCTTGTAATAGTCCTCGAATCTGTGGAAAAGCCGGGCAATCTCGGTGCCGTCCTCCGCAGCGCGGACGCTGCCGGCGCGGACGCAGTGATTGTCTGCGACCCGCTGACGGACCTCTACAACCCGAATGTCGTACGTTCAAGCATAGGCGCTGTCTTCACAGTACCTACTGTCGCCTGCACATCGGCCGAAGCCATATCATGGCTCAAATCAAAGGGGATCCGCATACTTACCGCACAACTCCAGGATTCTTCACCCTACTACGACACACCTATGACGGGGCCTACCGCCATAGTAATGGGCACAGAATCAACCGGCCTCACCCCGGTGTGGAGAGAGGCCGCTGATTCTCATATACTCATCCCCATGCTGGGGAGACTGGATTCCCTGAACGTGTCCGTTTCCGCCGCCATACTGCTGTTCGAAGCAGTCAGGCAGCGCCAGGGTCAGGCGCGGGAAAGGCGTCCGTAGGGCTGCCCCATCAAGATGTGGGCATATGCCGACGACGCGTCGGAGTTAGGATCTGCAGAAGGCTGCTCAGGAGCCAGTGCGGAGGACTGCAGCGGCGCCGTGCACTTGAAAGACACTCCCTTCTGGAATATGATCACGAAATCGGAACCTCCGAAGAGGAAATATCCGAGTTCCTGTCCCTTGGCCACATGGTCACCCACCTTCAGCCCGTCAGCGAAGTTGACTGAGCATATCTGGGACATCCCGATAGGCAGCATGGCTACCAGGCCGTACTCTTCAGTGTCCAGGATCACACAGGCCCTGGTCTCAATGGTCTCCCATCCGGGATTGCGGCTCTCGAGATAATATCTCTTGAGCGACGGGCTCCAATGGTAAACTCCGCCACCTGCATCCACACCATCTATCTTCCTCATTTCCAGGATCTTCCCTGAAAGGGGGAAATGATAGCGATGGTAATCGTTAACATCCAGGAAGACGTGGGTCAGGGTCCCGCCTGCAAAACAGCCGCTCCATTTGCTGTCCGGGCCGATCAGGTCCGGGATTGAGTTGAAGTACTTGGACTTCAGCAGGACTCCGGGCTTCTGGACTATATAGCCTTCATCATCTATCGGCCAGACCCCCTGCGGCCATCCGTCCACGGGTGAGACCACCAGGGAATTGTCCTGGGAACCGGCGATGGGCCTCTGTGAGGGGTCCTTCAGGCGACGTGAGAAGAAGTCGTTGTAAGTTATCCAGTTTGACCTGTCCTCATACCATCCCTCCGGGACGCCGAATTCGCTGTCGGCGTAGAAATCCGCAGAATACTCCGGTTTCCAGGACTCGGGGGTGGAAAGGAAGCTGCCCCACTTGCGACAGTACTCCTTCACCCAGGAGGCGAAAGGCTCGTAGTACTGGACCGAGTTGAAATACCACCCCTTGTCCGCAAACATGTCAAGAGGCTGGTCTATCAGGAAGTACAGGTAATCAACCCCCTGATCCATATGGTCATAGAGGGACCTGCCCGTCGGTAACTTCAAAATGAAACGAGGAAGAGTAGTAGAAGACCACTCAACAAAATCTATGAATTCATCCAGGCTCTGGGCGGGATTCGTATCCCTGTCAGGATTGAGTTCCTTTGCCTTTGCAATGGACTCGGTCAGCGCCTTTTTGAGAACTGCATCAGAGCTGAGCATATCGATCAGCTGTCTGGTAGTGGATGAATAATTCCTCACCGCATTTTCGTGTTTAGACTTTTTATTGTTCTCTGTGTTTTTATTCCGCTGCAAAGATATTTAATAAATCAATAGTTTTTACAAATCCCCGGAAAAAATGCATGATTTTTTGCTTATTTTTGATGCATGCAACATATGGACAGATACGGCCTGATAGGCAACCCTATCTCACACTCCAGGAGCCCGGAATTGTTCCGGGCGGCCTATGGCGGACGCCATGCATATGACCTCATTGAAAAAGAGTCATTCAGCGAGGCCTGGCAGTGTTTCCTGCAGGATTACAAGGCAATTAACATTACCACCCCATTCAAGACCGACGCCTACGCGGAAGTCCTCCGGGCGGCCGTCGATGGCAAGGGCAGCATCAGCGGGCCATGTCTCAAGACAGGGGCCACCAACCTGGTAGTCCGGGGCGAAGACGGCTCCCTGAATGCCTACAACAGCGATTTCAGCGGTGTCATCCTCGCCGTGGCGGAGAACTGCTTTCCCGGACTGACAGCCCAGTGCCTTGATGTCTGGGGAGCAAGGGCTCACATCAAAGTCCACCAGTTCATGAAGGAGAACATTGAAGAATTCTATGGCAGGAGGCCGCAGGCCCTGGTCATCGGATGCGGGGGCGCAGGAAGGGCCGCCGCGGTTGCCACGGCGGAGATGGGCTTCGCCACCGCGCTGATGAACCGCACGCCGGAAAAAGCGCAGGCCCTGGCTTCTTCGCTCCCGGAATACGGTTTCATATGCGTTCCCGTAAGCGACCTCAAGGGAGCTTTCCGCGAATGCGACCTGATAGTGTACACCCTTCCCGCGGCGCTTGACGGATTGGATACCCTCGGGAATGAGGATTTCATCACCGATGCGGAGGGTCTGGGGAAGAATGTTCCCAAAATGGTCCTTGAGGCTAATTACAGGTCACCGTCATTCACCGGAGACCTGGCCGCACGCATGAATGACTCCGGATGCAGGTACATCCCGGGCCAGCAGTGGCTCCTGGGGCAGGCTGTGTCAGGATATGCCCTCATGACATCGGAAGTCCCCGACGCCAAGGCGATGGCCGAAGCGCTCTCGGTGTAATTTCGTGAGAAACAATTAATTGTAAATCCGGTTTTTTTTCTTAACTTGCGGCGCAATTGCGACAATCGCATTGCTCCTAAAACTTTTATATCATGTCATTGAACAAAGTAATGCTTATCGGTAACGTTGGAAAAGACCCTGAGGTACGTTACCTTGACAATAATCCGAACAGCTCAGACAACGCCAAAGTGGCGTCTTTCACTCTTGCAACTACAGAGAGGTACAGGGACCGCAGCGGTGAACCTCATGAAAATACAGAATGGCACAACATCGTAGCTTGGAGACGTTCAGCCGATGTAGTTGAAAAATTCGTCAGGAAAGGTACACAGCTTTACATAGAGGGAAAACTTCGCACCCGTTCATGGAGTGACCAGACCGGGAACAAGCACTACACTACCGAAGTGATAGTGGACAACCTGCAGCTGCTTGGGAAACGTTCCGATTCCCCGGCGCAGCAGCCACAGGCTCCCCAGTACCAGGCGCAGTACCAGCAGCAGTCACAGGTCCAGAATGCCGGTCCGGCTGCCGTCCCCGTCCAGGAGACCCCGACTGACGACCTTCCGTTCTGACCCTATCCCACGAGTATTTTAAACCCGGCTACCTGACAGGCAGGTGGCCGGGATATATGGCTTGTGCACAACCGTGAATGGTCTTGAGGGCTAAACTGAGCCCGATGGCGCATCGAGGCGCAGCTCGGGGCACTTGCGGGACACGCGGGCGAAAAGCAATGCGATCACGACTGCGGCGATGCAGAGCCCCACGAACATCAGTTCCACGCGGACGGGACCGGACACTGAAGACGTAGCGGCTGAGCCGAGGATGACGCCGGCGATCCATTTGAATGAAAGGAGTCCCAGGTTCTGGACCCAGTAGATCAGGGAATATGTGGTGCCGAGTACCTTGTCAGGGACGATTTTCGGGACCGAAGGCCACAGTGCGGCCGGGACCAGAGAGTACCCGAAGCCGAGGAACACCATGCTGAGGTAGCCGTACAGCGGCACTCCCGAAGGAGCAAAAGCCAGCAGGATGTGCGCGACCAGGGCCAGGACGGATCCGAGTATCATCCAGCGGGTTCCCTTGCCCCGCTTGTCTACCAGGAGTCCGAATAGCGGCGCGAACACCACAGTCGAGAACGGGAGCATGGACACCATCCACCCGGCTGCAGAGGCAGGGATTCCAAAACGCGGGATAAGGATCGCCCCGGCGAACTTCTTGAAGGCGATGATGCTGCTGTAGAAGAGGACACAAAGCAGGCCGAGCAGCCAGAAGTTCTTGTTGACAAGGACCTTCCATACATCGGACAGCCTGAAAGAATCTTCGTCTGACACCTGGCCTCCGGGACCGGAAGCGGCGCCAAGAGGGACTGAACGGTCATAACGGGCGTCGAGGGCGACGAAGAATGCCCACAGGATCAGGCCGGCAGCCATCAGGCCTACACCGAACACGGCCGGACGGGCTGTCTCGGCAAGGCTGTAGACATGGCCGGTATTCTCGACCACCAGTTTCGGAGACAAGACGAGAGCCACCGCCGTACCCAGGCGGGCAATCGCAAGCTGGAGCCCCATGGCCAGGGCCATGGGCCCATCCTTGAACCACTTTGCGATGGACCGGGTCACGGCCGTACCGGCGATCTCGCTTCCGAGTCCGAAGAACATGCAGCCGGCGTAAGCAAGGCGTAGCGATTTCGCGGGAGCGTAGCCTGCCGTAATGGCATGCAGGACGAGAAGTGCTCCGGCCGCCATCATCCCGACGAATATCGACCCTGTCACCCTCACGCCCCACTTGTCCAGCAGGATACCGCATATGACCAGTCCGCCGAACACGCACAGGACGCTGTATCCGCTGGTATACAGACCGTAACCGGCGGCATCCCAGCCCAGTACCGTCCTCGACGGATCCTCGAACAGATACGAAATCGTCGAGAACATGTCGTCGAAGAAATACGACGCGAACATCGGCACGACCAGGCACGCGAGGGCGATCCAGCAGGCAATTCGGCTGGTCCGGATATTATTTGTTGACATAGTTATTTTACTTCAGGAAGTTCCAGTCCATATCCCTTCTTCTTGTCCTCAAGCTTGAGAAGGAAGGTAAAGAAGAACGCAAGCACTCCGAAGGAGGAGAAGATCAGCATGGGCACGAGATAGCCGCCGGTCTTGTCAAGCACGGCGCCGATCAGGAGCGGTACAAGGCACAGGCCGATGTTCTGTACCCAGAAAATCAGGCAGTAGGCACTTCCGAGTACTTTCTCGTCAATGATCTTCGGCACTGAAGGCCAGAGGGCTGCGGGAACCAGGGAGAAGGACACTCCGAGGATCAGGATCAGGAGCACTGCCAGGACCTTGCTCGGGAATGCAGGCAGGAGGAACGCGAATGATAGGTGACATGCCACCATGATCAGTGAACCGGCGAGCAGCATGGTAGCCGCCTTTCCCTTATAGGAGATGAAGCCTCCGAGGAACGGGGTCAGGACCATGGCGAGGATCGGGAAGAAGCTGAACAGGTGCGATGCGGTGTCAGCATCTACGCCAAGGGTGGTCTGGAGGAAATTCGGGGCATACCTCTGGAAGGGGAAGATGGCGCTGTAATACAGGACGCACATCAGGGCGACAATCCAGAACATCTTGCTGCTGAATATCTTTCCAAGGTCGCTCAGATGGAACTCGTCCTCAGGTGACTTCTCTGCCGTCATCTGTCCGGCCGCAACGAGGTCCTTGTCCAGGGCCCTGTCCATGAAGGTGAACACTATGAAGAAGATAAGGCCGATGACAAGGAGGGCCGAGCAGAAGGCAAGCGGGGCGACCACTGTCCCGAACTTGTTGTAGATGAGGGGGGAAATCCACATCACGGCGAAGACGCCCAGACGGGCTATGGCCATCTCGATACCCATGGCGAGGGACATTTCCTTGCCCTTGAACCATTTGGCGATTGCCTTTGAAACGGTGGTACCGGCCATCTCACAGCCGCACCCGAAGGTCATGAATCCGAGGGAAGCCATCTTGGCGCTGCCGGGCACGGAGGTCCACCAGCTGTCGAGCCATGCGCAGAAAGCGGTGTCCTGGAACCACCCGCTGATGCCTATGAACTTGATAAGGGCTCCGGCTACCATCAGGGACGCGGAGAGCACTCCGGTGTAGCGGACTCCCATCTTGTCCAGGATGATTCCGGCGAGTATGAGGAAGCCGCAGACATTGAGGATGTACTCGGAAGCGGCATATGTCCCGAAAACGGTGCTGGTCCATCCGCGTTCCGCTTCAATCATGCTCTTCAGGGGTGACATCACGTCCACGAACATGTAGGCGAAGAACATCATCGAGGCGATCAGAATGAGGGCGGCCCATCTGGCAACCGCTGAGTCATTCAACAGTTTCTGTACTTTTTCTGGCATAGTCTTTCAATCTAAGTTTCCGCTAATATACGTCTTTTCACCCTAAACTCAAATATTCAGAATAAAGTCTTATCTTTGCCCAGTCGGGACTTATAGGTCCCGCCAGCAGGAGACATGACGTACGCGATTCTGGACAAGATTAATGGGCCGTCGGACATAAAGCATCTCAGTATCAAAGAACTGGGTACATTGTGTTCGGAGATACGGGATTACATGGTCAGCTGCTGCGCCGTCAATCCGGGGCATCTGGCATCAAGCCTGGGAGCCGTGGAACTCATCGTAGCGATGCACTATGTCTTCAATACTCCCGACGACAAGATAGTATTCGACGTCGGGCACCAGGCATATGCCCATAAAATCCTCACCGGAAGGCGCGAGGCATTCAAGAGGAACCGCAAGAAGGACGGCCTGAGCGGCTTCCCACGCATGGAAGAGAGCCCATATGACGCATTCGGAGCCGGACACTCCTCTACCTCCATCTCGGCGGCCCTCGGACTTGCTGAAGCATCCAGGATCCTCGGCAGGCAGCAGAAGATAATCGCACTTATCGGCGATGGGGCCATGACCGGCGGACTCGCACTTGAAGGGCTCAACAATGCAGGGGCAAGCAAGGCCGACCTGCTGGTCATCCTGAACGACAACGACCAGTCAATCGACCGGAACATCGGCGGGGTGCACAACTACCTTCTCAAGATCACTACGGACCCGACCTACAACAAGATCAAGTCGAGCATATGGAACCGCCTGGGTGACACCAAGATGCGTCATACGATCCAGAAACTCACCCGCAACACCAAGACCAACATAGTCGACAGTTCGACCGGGATGCTGTTCGAGGCACTCGGATTCAGGTATTTCGGACCTGTTGACGGAAACGACATCGGCCAGGTAGTCTCGACCCTCACCAGGCTGAGGGACATGCACGGCCCGAGGCTGCTCCATGTGCACACGGTCAAGGGGAAAGGCTTCGCCCCGGCGGAAGCCGACCCGACCACATGGCATGCTCCCGGGAGATTCGACCCCGTTACGGGAGAAAGGGAGCACAAGGAGTATCCCGCCGCACGCTACCAGGATGTCTTCGGGAAAGTGCTGTGCGAACTTGCCCGGGAAGATTCCAGGGTGATCGGCATTACCCCCGCGATGGCGACCGGAAGCGGGATGACTGCCTTTGCAAAGGAATTCCCGGACCGATTCTTTGACGTGGGAATCGAGGAGGAGCACGCCGTGACATTCTCCGCCGGCCTTGCGGCCGGAGGCATGAGGCCCTATTGCAACATCTACTCCTCTTTCGCGCAGAGGGCATATGACCAGATCATCCATGACGCTGCACTTCAGTCACTTCCCATCGTGCTCTGCCTTGACCGCGCAGGACTTGTCGGCGAGGACGGAGCCACCCACAACGGATGCTTCGACATGGCCAGCCTGCGCTGCATCCCGAACGTGACCATATGCGCACCTTCGGATGAACCTTCACTCAGGCATATGATGCACACCGCCCTCCATCATGAGGGCGGGCCGATAGTGATCCGCTACCCCAGAGGCTGCGGAGAGGGCCATGAATGGATGGATATCCAGCCGCAGGACCTCCCCGAAGGCAAGGGAGTCATGGTCAGGGAAGGATCCGGGGTCGCCGTCCTCGCACTGGGACCGCAGGTCTGGAGGGCCGTGGAAGCGGCTTCCCGGCTGGAATCTGAAGGATACTCCACTCCTTATATATATGACATGAGGTGGCTTAAGCCGCTGGACACTTCGATAATCGATGAGGCGGCATCGCGCTGCGGGACCATCATCACACTCGAGGAAGGGACAATCTGCGGAGGCCTCTACGGAGCCGTGGCAGAGTACGTGTCAAGCCGCGGGTACAAGGTCAGCCTGAAGGGTGCAGGGATCCCTGACAGGTTCATCGGACAGGACAGCCAGGGCGGGCAGAGGGCCGAATGCGGGCTCGATGCCGGAAGCATTCTGGCCATCCTCAGGGAAGTATCTTCAAAAAAATGAAAATTCCTCCAAAAACTTTTGAAGATAAAAAATTATTGCATATCTTTGCAGTCCCTTTTGGGGGAAGTTTGTATGAAACACATCGCCGATGTAGCTCAGTTGGCTAGAGCACGTGATTTGTAATCTC
>CADCQP010000216.1 GCA_902803535.1 uncultured Bacteroidia bacterium
GCCAAGGGTGAGAAAGTCATCGCCGAGTACCGGATCTGGAACGGGGAGAACCGCTCTTTCGTGCGGGTCACAACCCCGAGGGAGGCCTGCCTGAGGTCGGTCAATCAGCTTTCCGGATGGTATCGCACGGGAATCAGGCCGCTGAGTGTCAGTGGTTTCTATATGTTTACGCCTTCCGGTTACAGGGATGTCAAGGCCGACAGGTCGGTCTTCTACTTCGACACCTTCCCGGAGGAGAACACTACGCTTCGTGAGGAGTTCTTTGCTGCCCAGTCCGGCGTGTTCCATGCGCCCGTGATGGAAGTCGAGTCGCTCTACGCCACCCATTACAGGGCGAATTCAGCTTCTTCCCCGGCCCTTCATGTGAAGCAGTAGTCGGGCAGATTGCCCGACTACTGCATAGTCCTGAAGGGAGATGCAGGTTGGAGTGTCGCCCGCGGTCCGGGTCTCCTCCCTCCTGAGCCCGTGGTCGCCCGTGACCTCGTGAACGGGGGGACCGCCGGATGGAGAGCGGAGGGCAAACTTGTTTGCCCGACTGATCTACATCCGGTGGTGGGATGAGCGTAGCGAAGGCTTCAGGAGGGAGGAGACCCGGACCGTGGGGAACAATATGCAAAAAAGAAGAGGATGACCAGGTCCGACGGACACTGAGGTCATCCTCTTGAATTATGTCAGGTTTGCCTGATCTTCTAGCAGAAGGGGCACCAGTCGAATGAGTGCCAGCCGAATTTGCAGGAGAGGAAGCAGGCAACTACCGCAAGGACGGCGAGCAGGAAGACTATCCACAGGAACCTGCGCCAGCGTGCCCTGCGACGTGCCTTCGGATCGACTGCCGTCAGTCTCGGGAGCTTGGCAAGCTTGGTCAGGCCTGCACCGAACTTCGTATTGACATATGAAGTGGCATTGATAGCCCATCCGTTGGCATTGAGGACCGGACCGAGGTCACGTTTGCGCAGCTTGAGCCATGCCAGGATCATTGCCGGACCGGAGATCACGAGCATAAGCGCGACGAGGACCAGCAGGACCTTCCACAGACCGAGGTTCGCGGCACCCTTGGCGATGGCCACAAGACCCTGGGTCAGGTAAGCTACCGCCATGCCGATGGCTGCGAAGATACCGGCGAACTTCGCGATGTCGAAGCTGGAGGGCTTGGCTGGTGCGGCTGCCGGTGCAGCGCCTGCC
The DNA here is from genome assembly GCA_902803535.1 of uncultured Bacteroidia bacterium. GTDB lineage: Bacteria > Bacteroidota > Bacteroidia > Bacteroidales > UBA932 > Cryptobacteroides. The sequence goes on from CADCQP010000216.1 coordinate 1,183, forward strand.
TCGGGCAGCTTCGTGGCCTCAGCCTTAGCGGTCATGCCTTCGAATCCCTTGTTCTCCTTCTCGGAGACCTTCTTTGTGAACCTCTCGGAAATCCAGCGTCCGAACTTCCTGTAGGGACCCCAGAAAGCCTGTTTCACGCTGATTGGGTTGTCGATGATCTTGGTGATGGTCGCATCATAGACTTCACCGGCCCTGTCATAGAAGATGGCGTTCTTTCCGACCCTCAGTGTGTTGACATTGCCGTCAGTAATGACAGCTGCGATGTCGAACGACTTCCCGGTAACCTTGGAAACGCATGCGCAGTAGATGATGAACATCCCGCTCAGTCCAGCCATGTCACCGTGCTTGCCCATGTCAGAGACCTTGATGCAGAGGTCGAGCCTCCTCTGGTCGATGTAGAGCTGTCCGGCCTGGAAGATGGCGTCCTGACCGTCCTCATAGAAGTCATGGAAACTCACATAGTTATTCAGGAACTTCTTGAAATCGCGGGTAAGGTGGAGGAGCTTGTCAACCGACTCGATTGAGAGAGCCTCGGACTCGAGAGCCTTATCTTTCTCTACGAGTTCGAGAAGGGCAGCCTTCTTGTCTTCTTTGAGGATGGCCTTAAGGGCATCTGCTCCAAGGCTTTCCACAGCTTCGCCCTTCTTGTCGGCGAGCCATGCGCAGTACGGGCCGAATTTAGCGAGGACTGAATCCCAGTCAGCTTCAGTGATAGAAGCTTTCCCCGGGAAATCCTTATCCAGGACAAGGGCCTTGACCTTTGCCATCGCTCCCTTCCATGCCGGATTGAGTCCCGCCTCGACGGGAAGTTCTCCATTGATATTCGGACGGGCGAGGGGATAGGTGACGATCTCGGAATCCACAGCCGAGAGGTCTCCGTTGCTGATGGCCTTGATCTTCTCGACATCCACGTCAACTGCCGGAAGGGCGTCGGAATCGAATCCGGCAAGTTTGCAGCGCATGAAGAAGTCGGCAACCTTGGCCTTGACGGCTTCAACAGCGGCCAATGCATCCGGGGTGTCGTCCCCATATGGCTTCGTCTCTGGGGTTGCAGCGTCCTGCCAAGCGCAGTAATCCGCGACTGCGGCGTAGAAGCCTTCGATCTGCTCGGCGGTCAC
>CADCQP010000217.1 GCA_902803535.1 uncultured Bacteroidia bacterium
ATATGCACAGGAGGTGTCTCTCGAAGGCATCGCCCCCGGCCGCTACACCCTGGCAATCGGCCTGGTGGACAGGAAATCCGACCTCTCTCCCGGACTGGATGTGGCTGTGGATCCTTCCCTCAAAACCGGCGGCTGGGTAAAAGTCAGGCAGCTGACAGTGAAATAGGTTTTTTCAGAATCCATTAGTGTTAAATTCTAAACAATTGATAACCGTGAAAAGAATATTTATCCTTCTAATCCCGCTCTTGCTGGCGATGGTTTTACCGACTACCATGTCGGCGAAGCATAAGAATTTCACGGTATCCGTATATGTCCGTGCTTTCGAGGTTGACAAGATGAAGGATACACAGTGGCTGGAATCTACCTGGAAAACAATTTCCAGCCAGCTGGATATCGACAAGATTTACCTGGAGACCCACAAGCCCCACTCTTACAGGGCCTTCAGGTACGAATAGGAGGTTCTGGATCTAGCTTCAGCCTAACTTGTAGATTTCACTGAGATGCGCGAAGCCCCGCTTTTCGAAAAAGCGGTGAGCAGCGTGATTGTCCTTCCCGGATTCCAGGTATATGCCTTTGACGTCCTTGCTGCGGAGCCATTCCAGCGCCGTATTCAGCAAGGTACTGCCGGCTCCGTGACCACGGTAACCGGGCTTCACGAGGATGTCGCATATCATGCCGAACGGAGCATCGCCGTCTGATTCTATATCAGCTACGCAAAAGCCTACTATCGCGCCTTCATCAACCGCCTTCCACACTTTGGCATATGCCTTCGCCTGTAACTGGTGCCGGATGTACCGGAGCCACTTCTCCCGGGCGTCCGGGGCTGGAAATGCCTCCAGGACACCGTTACGGATAACTCCTTCACCTACGCCCATCTGGAGTTCCCCGTGGGATATATACTCCGGATGAGCCTCTATATGGCCCAGGAAAAAATCGGCCAGAGCCGATGCATCTTTCAAAGTTGCCTTCTCGATAGTCATCATTTTCTGAATCTGTTAATCAACTGGGATACGAATGTAATGCAAATATGGATAAGGACGAATACCGCCACGGCTGCGACCACAGTGATTATTACCGCCCCGGTACGGGATGTAGCACCTGAGGGCAGACCCTTCATGAATTCCCAGAATCCCAGTTTGGTGTCGGCTATGTACAGGAACTGGAACGCGGACAGGACCGAGACCATTCCCAGGGAGATGTTCATCATGGTCTCCCTGCGTGCAGTCTGCAGGTCCTTCAGGTTATTCAGCCCTGATTCCAGGTTCCCTATCAGGGTATTGGTCCTTTCCTGAGATTCTGAGATCCCAAGACGGGCACATGTACGGTCATACATCACCTTGTGCGACGGGAACTTGGCGTACTTTACCACATCCAGCTGGGCCAGCAGGCGCATCAGGCGGACCGACAGGGCGGCATTGTCCTCAAGCATCCGCTCCGGACGCCGTCTTTCCCACTCAAGGGTTGACAGGACCAGCTGGTCGGCCACATAACCCAAGATGTACTTCTTCGCCAATATCATTTGAAGAAGCATCAGGTATTCAGGCCAATACACATGGTAACGGGCCCGTTCTTCCAGGACGGCCTCCCAATCTACGCCTCCGGACTTCTCGTCCCTTTTCACATATGTTCCAAGCACCAATGCGACGGAACTGCCGACCAACACCAGATCATCCGAGTCAATGGCGATATTACCGCCGCATACCTCCTCGAAATCGGCAGGGTCACGATAGGGCCACTCCTTGGGATAGAGGGAGAGAAGTCCCATCAATTCGGCCTTATGCTCCGTCCGGATATGTTCCCGGATTTCCGTGTCCGTAAGACCTGGGCCGGCCTGCTGGTCGAAGAGGTCCTTTCCCGACGGCATCGGATGACGGATATCATCGCCCCCCAGGTCCACCATCGCATAGTGGAAATCCTCGTCAACGCTGACCGGGAATTCCGAGAAATACTTCCGCAGGCGGTGATTCTCTATGAAATGATTCCAATAGCGGAACCGGGTGCAGTGCTTATAGATGTACCTCTTGTACCGGACTGCGACATTATTGAAACTCCGCCCGACCTTGCCGGGGTCATTATTGATCCTCTGGGGCTTGTCAAGCGGGTCTCCATTCGCGTCCAGCCAAATCCGGGTGACATCGAAGTCCGCGAACAAATCTATGGTAGCCTCGAGATTCCCGTCATCCTTGCTCCAGAATTCCCCGTTCAGCCATGTAGAGAGGAAGGCGATGATGTGGTCCGAGTCAACCGGGCGGGTCGTCTTGCAGAGATCGTTGTCAAAGAGGAAACGGTAGGTAATGGAAGCAAGGTGCCCGTAGAAGAGATTCATCTCCACGCAGCAATGCCCGCTGAGCCTGACCTCCGCCTCCGGATCCTTCTTGTCCATATTGATGGGCATCACGAAGTTGAAGCCCCTCAGGGAATAACGCTGTACATTGCCGGGGATGGGCTGCCTGCGCAATCCCGTCCTTGAAAGGACCTGCCACCAGCCTAGTCTGACCTTCTCATGGGGACTGTTCTCCGGGAGGATAAATATCTGATCTTCAATATTCCCCCTGTCAACCCACGCAATAGGGACCTTAAGGTAATCGGCTTTCTCAAAATAGCGTTTCTTCTCCTTGTCTCCTGCCTTATACTTCTGAAAATAGCGGGGAAGTTTTTTCCCTTCTTTCTCCAGTTCCCGCTCCTCTCTCATCCTCGCCTCACAGAAATCAGGCTGGATAAACTCCAGTTCATGCCTGATGGAGAAGGTCTGGATAAAGACGACGGAGAAGCTGGGAAATTGAAGCTTATAACTCATATGCGGTTATGATCAATCTGTACTTTTACTTTCAGCCGTTTTACTCCACGGGCTTCGTAGCGGCGCAGATGCCCGTTCCTGCTGCCGTATTCAAGGCCCGTGTCAGTAAAGGTCCCATTGGTCGAATACCGGCACCGGTCTCCCCTGAACATGATTTCCAGTTCCTTCCCGGAGCAGGTGACGTTGGTGCGGGTCTCTCCGTCATAGGCCAGGGCAGGGATAGTCAGCACCACCGGCCCGTCTCCTGTCAGAGACATTGAGAGTCCGCGCCTTGAGAGGCGGCATTTCCAGAGACTCTTCCCATCGGTAAGGATCACCTTCCCCTTGCGCGCTTTAACCACTTCGTATCTGTCCCACAGCGGCGCCAGGGCAAGTCCTCCTTCAGGATTCTCGATATCAAGATGATACGACGGTTTCTGGGACACCGGGCACGGAGATGCGAGGGCCACCACGGGAGAAGCTCCGGCCTTCTCGATCCGGCCTATCCCGGCGGAATCATATTTCTTCTCGGGATTGATATCGAACTCGACTGTGTACCCTCCGGCATTCATCATGATGCGGTGGAAATCAGGACCTGTCACGAATGTAGAGGCTGCCGGAAGCCTCATGTCGGGTTCGATGGAATCATCTGCCAACAGGTACGCCACATATGCATTCGAAGCCAACCCAACCATGTACTTGTCGAAGTAGGCGTATCTTTCGCACCCGTAACCGGAGTCAATCGGATAACGGTTCTTTACGTGGCGGAGGCCCTCCTGCGAAAACCAGTAATCCAGAGATGACACCGCCCTCATGGCAGCGCCCTTGAACCTGCGGGCCGCCACGTGGTCCCCGTCAGCCTCCATGCGTGAGGCGTACCATTCGAAAACCGAAGCGAGGATAGTCTCGTTGAACAGGAACTGGTTGCTGCGTCCGCCATAAGGGATCTCCCCGGTCACCGACTGCATCATAAGGGTAGAAGCGGCAGAACGCATCAACGTTTCCACTATACGGTCCCTTGACGGACCGTCATAGCCGAGGCGCAGGGAAAGCATATACTGCTGCCGCGCGACAAGGTCATACAACATCGGGCAGCCAGGGTCCATGTACATCCCGTTGGCATCGAAGAACCGCAGCTGGTCGGTAAGGTACCGATCGACATATTCCTTGTCTCCGCCCATTCCGGCCATCACCCTGGCACATTCGCTGGCTGCACCGTAAATGCACCAGTTCCTGGCAGTTCCGTCCCCGGGCTCCGGCTGTACCGAGTAGATATCTTCCGCCTTCATGCCAGTGAATGCCTTGCGCCATGAAAGGGTCTTCTCCTGCGGGAAAAGACCGGATTTCTCCACTTCGAGAAGGCAGGTGACCAGCTGCCTCACGGCAAAATCATTTCCTATCTCCCCTTTTCCACGGTTCTTTTCAAGGGCTATCGGAACCTCCCTGGCACATATGTCCATCAGTTCGATGAATGTGTCCTTCATCTGCGGCATGCGCCCGCGGGAAACCATGATGCCGACATTGGACGTAAGCAGGGCGAAGCCGTGCTCTGTAACCCCTTCCGAAGACACCCTGTCCGCATACTGCCGGATACGCTGCGGACTGTAAGCCTCCACGGCTTTCTGCATGATGTCCAGATAGACCTCTTTCCCTGACCGCTCACCCTTCGCAGAGAAGACTGAGACGAAAAGCAGGAATGCAATGATTATCCTTTTCATGATAATTTCCGCACCTTAAACTCTCCTTTCCTAACGCCAGATACTGCCACACAGCCGTCATCTCCGGCGACTTCATATGTCTTTTCTTTTCCGTCCGGAAAAGTGATGCACCATTTGCCTGGCGCCAGATCGGTCAGCAGCATTTTTTCATATGAACCGCGCGGCACGGAAAAATCAAATGTGCTGTCCAGGAAGGCACCGTCGCGGCTGAACAGCACCACCCGCCCGTCAAAGGCAGCACCGACGACCAGGTCGCC
>CADCQP010000218.1 GCA_902803535.1 uncultured Bacteroidia bacterium
AAAAAAGGAATCCATCCCGAAACCTACCGTCTTGTAGCTTTCAAGGATATGTCGAACGACACAGTGTTCATCACTCGTTCCTGCGCTTCTACCAAGGAGACGCTGGAAGTAGACGGAGTTGAGTACCCGGTCGTGAAGGTCGAGATTTCCAACACCTCGCACCCCTTCTACACCGGAAAGGTAAAATTGGTGGACACCGCAGGACGTGTCGACAAGTTCTACCAGAGATACGGAAAGAGGAACGAGAAATAATAAGTCCTCTGCATCATTTAAAACCGCCTGGTGGGGCGGTTTTTTTGTATATTGTTGTATATTTGTGTCAAATAAATGCTTCCGCATATGCATTCTCTAAAGAAAATCGGATTCATCGCAGGGGCCCTGCTCCTGATTGCTTTTGCAGTCTTTTTCTATGTAAGGTTCTACTTCGTGTTCGGGGACGGTGTAAAGGCCGGAGAGCTCAACCAGTTCACCCTCAAGGGAGTCGTTTTCAAAACATATGAAGGACGTATAATCCAGGCCGGATTCAAGAGCGGTGCCAACGTGGGTGTCGCCGACTCCAGCATGGGCTCATATGTCTTTGACTTCTCCGTGGAAAACCAGACAGTGGCAGATTCCCTTATGCATTGCAGCGGAAAGCAGGTGGAAGTCCATTACAAGGAGTATTTCGGCGCCCTCCCCTGGCGTGGAATGCATAAGCATGTCGTTGACCGTATCGTCTCTGTCAAAAAAATCTCTTCGACATATTGATGCCTATGAAACCGGTGAAATTACTGTTCGTTGTCCCACTCTTCCTGATTGCCTCGACGGGACTTTATGCCCAGAGCGGCGTTTTTGCAGTCCATCCGGCCAGCAATCCCGGGGGAAAACTTCTCAGGATGGACGAAGTGGTCGGACCCGGAACCATCTATCCTGAGTCCGTCAGTGCTTCATGGAATGAAGAGAAGGATGTCCCTGTTGCTTATAATGAAGGGAGAAGCCTTTATTACACAGATACTTCCGGTAAGAGCCACCTGGTGGCTGAGAGCACCTCGGACCAGATCACCTATGGCCAGAGCGTGAGCCGCAACGAGTTCGGCATAACCGGAGGCATATTCTGGTCTGATGACTACTCACGGCTTGCATTCTACCGCAAGGATGAATCCAAGGTGACTGATTTCCCGCTCCTGGACATCACTACCAGGACCGGCAGCCTTGTCAGCATCAAATACCCGATGAACGGGATGGACTCCGAGAAGATAGACCTGGGCATATATGATGTCAGTACCGGAAAGACAGTCTGGGCCGATGTCACCGATTTCGGTGATGACCGTTACCTGACCAACATCTCATGGAGCCCGGATTCCAAGCACGTATTTATCCAGGTCCTGGACCGCAGCCAGAAACATTGCCGCCTGAACATGTACAGCGCCCTGGACGGTTCATTCGAGAAGACGGTCCTCACCGAGGACAACGACAGGTACACCGAACCGCTAGATCCACTCCACTTCTTGAAAGGGACGGATTTCTTCCTGTACAGGACGGACAACCGTGATGGCTACAGGAACCTGTATCTCTGCGATACATCCGGAGGCGTAAGGCGCCTGACTGAGGTGGATGCTGATGTTGAATATGTAGGAAATGACGGTAAATACGTCTATTACACTTCTGCAGAGGTCTCCCCTATCGAGAATCACCTTTTCAGGATCCCTATACGTATAGGGCGTGGGAAAAAAGCCGGGATGCTTTCCGCCGTCACTTTCTCCGCCCCTCAGAGGCTGACGCAGGAGGAAGGCTGGCATACAGTGAGGATGAACGAAGGCTGTACCGAATTCTACGACATATATTCCAGCCTGAATGTCCCGAGAGTCATTTTACGCAGGGCTGCGGACGGAAGCGTGCTTGAGACATTGCTCAAAGCTTCGGATCCATATGTCGGGTACGCCCAGTGCGAGGTTGATCTCGGAACCGTCAAGAGCGCTGACGGGAAATACGATAACTATTACCGCCTGTTCAAGCCGCTGGGCTTCGATCCGTCCAAGAAATATCCTGTTATCCTCTATGTTTACGGAGGACCTCATTCCCAGATGGTCCAGGACAGGTGGCTCGGTGGCATAAGGCCCTGGGAGATGCTCATGGCCCAGAAGGGCTATGTGGTCTATGTCCAGGACAACAGGGGGACCTCCAACCGCGGCGCTGAATTCGAGAAATGCATTCACAGGTACTGCGGGCAGAACGAGATGGCTGACCAGATGGTAGGGATCGAGATGCTCAAGAGCCTTCCGTGGGTGGATTCAGACAGGATAGCCGTCCATGGATGGAGCTACGGCGGTTTCATGACGATATCCCTCATGACCAATTACCCGGGCACCTTCAAGGCCGGTGTAGCCGGCGGTCCTGTCATTGACTGGAAATGGTATGAGGTGATGTATGGCGAGCGTTACATGGACACTGAGCAGACCAATCCGGATGGATTCGCCAAGACCAGCCTGATCCCCAGGGCAAAAGACCTAAAAGACAAGCTTCTGATCTGCCAGGGCGCCATTGACAACACTGTAGTGTGGGAACACTCGCTGAGTTTCGTTCGCGAATGCGTCAAAGAAGGCGTGCAGCTGGATTATTTCCCCTATCCCTGTGCTGAGCACAACGTAATAGGAAAAGACCGTGTCCATCTTATGCAGAAGGTCACGGCCTATATCGAAGATAATCTGTAAGGTTTTTCCGTCAGTTAACCTCGGTTCCCCCGACTGCCTCGGCGGCTGACTTGGCAGCTTTTTCTGAAGCCTTGTCGGCTTTCATCATGGCCTTTTCAGCGGCTTCCATGTCTTTGCTTGCCTTCTTGGCGGCATCGGCAGCCTTTACCTCTGTCTTGAGCTGATCCTGGGAGTTCTTCAGGTTCTTCTCATGAACTTTGAGGTTCTTCTTGGTCTTGCTGACGGCAGCTTTCTCTTTCTTGATGGCTGAGCGCTCGTTCTTGATGGTGGAGTTGCTCTGTGAAATCTGCCTCTTGAGGGGCTCCATTGCCTGCTTGTCCTTCTTGATCTCCTTGCTCAGGCGGTCGATCTCGACCTGCATCTGTGAGAGCACCTGCTTGTCAGCTCCGTCAAGGCCGCCGTCGAGGGCAAGGGCTTTCTTCTGGGATTTCAGGGAGGCCTTCTGCGCCTTCAGGGCAGCTTCTTTTGCAGCGACCTTTTTCTGGGCATCCTTGAGGGCCGACTTGCCGGCCTTCAGGTCCTTCTGGGCTGCGTTGATCTGTTTTTCACTGCTGCTGATGGCGTCTTTGCTGTTGCGTGACTGCTGCCTCAGGTCTTTCTGGGCACTTTTGACGGCGTCTTCGGCTTTCTGGACTGAATTGACGGTTGACTCAGTCTGTGCAAAAGCGCTCATTGAGATGAGCATCGCTGCGGCTGCCGCTGCTGTTGCGAAAAAAGTTCTGTTGAGTTTCATATACTAATGTTTGAGTTATTTGTCATATATGAGGCCTACGGCCCACAAGAGTATCCTGGTTGGCAATAACCGTTCCAAAACTCGGATGGCACTGTAGTCAAGCCTGGGTACTACGGTGAATTTCATATGCCTGCGTCCGAGCTGTCGCCTGATAGCCCTTGCTATCCGCTCCGGGGGCATCCCGCCCTGCTCGTCGCGTTCCATCTTTGAAATGGACCGGCTTGCATGTACATAGTAAGGTGAATCAGGATTTTCAGAGCCCCTGGTCCTCTTCCGGGCGGAGGTGAAGCCGGTCTTTACGTCTCCGGGCATGACGCTGCAGCATTGGATGCCGAACCTGCGGCACTCGATCGCCAGGGCTTTCATGTACATGTCCAGGGCAGCTTTTACCGCGGAATAATAGCCCTGGTATGGGATGGGGATGAATCCGGCCACTGAAGTCACAGTGATGATACGCCCATGCCACTGTCCCCTGAAAAGGGGCAGGACAGCCTTGATGCAGTTGTCCGTGCCGAAGAAGTTGGTTTCGAACTGGTAACGGGCCTCCTCAGGGGATGTGTCTTCTATCGCGCCTCCTATTCCGTTGCCTGCGCAGCAGACAATCGCATCGAGACTCCCCTTTTGAGACTTTATGCTTTCTATTGCCTTTGAAACCGAGCCCGGGTCATTCACGTCCATGCATATGGGGATTATCCCCGGATCTTCCGGACGCGGTGACCTCCCGCTGCGGGATGCGGCATATACCGTCATCCCGGCCTCGGAGAGCATGATACAGGCAGCGGCACCTATGCCGCTGCTTCCTCCGGTTACCAGTATGGTCCTGCACCGCACTTTCATATGACTTCGTATTTTTCGGGCAGCGGCATCTTGTAAACGGAGTCCCGGAGGAGTTGCTTGAGCCCGTGAAGGTCCCGGCATCCGGCCTGTATTTCCGGAGAGATTGGCTTCCCGATCCCTATCCTGAATTCTTTCCCCCTTTTGTTGAAGCATTCCCTCGGAAGGCGCAGCAGGCGCACTTTCCAGTCAATCAGGCCCAGAAGGTAATAGAACAGTGAATTGCCGTCGAAGAACCTGATCGGTACGACCGGAACCGCGGCTTTCTGGATGATGCGGATCACGGAATCCTGCCACTCCCTGTCGCGGGTACTGCGGTGAAGATTGTCATATGCCGTGACTGACTTGACTTCCGGGCTCTGCTTCCATGGCATGAGCCAGTCTTTCCAGTGCAGGTCCGAAACCGCTCCCGAAGGGAAGAAGCCCAGTGGCTTGCCTTCATGGATCTGCCGGAGGGCCTGCCTGACCCCGGATATGCTCCTGGCGGTCGGCGAGGTGGCCCCCTCGACTGCCGGATTTACGGTGATGAAACTCTCTTCCATGGTCTTGATCCTTCCCAGGATCTCGTTGACCATTACCTTGAAGCCAGGGAAACGATTGCCTATCAGGTCGATAAGCACAATTCCGTCGGCTCCTCCATATGCGTGGTTGCTGATGGTTATGAAGGGTGGTTCAAGTTTGTCGAGGATGTCCAGTCCGGAAACCTTGTAGTTGACCCTGCACCATTCGATCAGCTTGCGGGTGAAATCAGCTCCATGGAAATCAAAGAACCTGTCATGGACATAGTTCAGGGTACTGATCCTCGTAGCCTTGAAACAAAAGTTGCAGAATGCCCGTCCCAGTTTTCCCCTGAAAACCGGACTTGCTGCTTCAAGCTCTTCTGGCGACAGTACGTAATGCATCTGGAGACCGTTATTTCCTTGGATCGACTTTGGCGTAGTATTTCAGGTCATTGAAGAATGTGATCATGAACATGGTGAAAAGGACTGCCGAGATTACAAGTCCGACCACGTCAAGTGCTGTCAAGGCATATGCCTTGCTTCCCATCGCCAGTGTAAGGGAGAATTCCCTGAGTGGTTTGATGAAAATCAGCAAGGTGTTGACAATTATTACGATAAGCCTGAATTCGGTGGGGCCGAGTCCGGCATATGTCAGCTTGAATTCGGATTTCAGGTGGGCATTGATCGAGACGTTGACAGTCATCATCAGGTAGGCCGCGAAAAGGAAAAGCCCGATCCTGAGGTCCATCAGCGCGGAAAGGCCGACACCGACGAACATGAACATCTCATTGAAGACATCTACCATGTGGTCGAGGTAGAATCCGTACACCGGGCGCTGGGTCTTCCTGAACCTGGCCAGGCTGCCGTCGAGGGAATCCCCGTACCAGTTGATGACAAAGCCGGCGGATGCCAGCCACAGCCATGATATGTTCCTGTCGGACAGGATGTAACCGAGTGCTATTATGACCGAGCCTATGACGCCGATGAAGGTCAGTATGTTGGATGTCATCCAGGCCGGCTGCTTTGATGCGAGCCACACCAGGGCTTTCCTCTCAGCAGCATTCAGGATTGAAGTCTGGATCCTTTCGGATTGTTTTCTTTCAGTAGTTTCCATAATATACAAATTTACATTTTTGTCCATAAAACGCAAAATTAGTATTTTTGAAAAGTCGTATAATTCGCGTTACAGATGATTAGATTGCAGACACCGGTTGATATTCCCGTGAGCCGTATTGGAATCAGTCTCCAGGACAAAGTCCTTGTTATCGGGAGCTGTTTTGCCGATACTATCGGGCTGAGGATGAAGAACTCCGGCATGGATGTAATGGTCAATCCATTCGGGACCCAGTACAATCCTGTCAGCGTTTTCAATTCCCTTGCCCGCCTTTCGAGCGGCATCCCGTTCAGAGCTGATGACTGCGTCCAGATGGGAGCGGGTTCAACCCTCATATGTTCTTTCAGCCATCACACTTCTTTTGCCCGTGAATCGGCTGAAGAGTTCCTCAGGAATGCCAACGAAGCCCTTGCTGCTTCATCGGCATTCTTCAGAGAATGCAACAAGGTCATCATTACCCTGGGCACCAGCTGGGTCTTCAAGTGGAAAGAGTCAGGCGAGGTCGTGTCGAACTGCCTGAAACTTGATCCAAGCGGTTTCATCAGGGAACAGCTCAGCCTTTCCCAGGCGGAAACGGCAGTCCAGGGGATGCTCCGAAGCTGGCCGGACAAGCAATTCATATTTACTGTCAGTCCCATCAGGCATATGGCTGACGGGGCCCATGGCAACCAGGTCAGCAAGGCGAGGCTGCTGATGGCAGTGGACAGGGCATGTGAAACATTCCCGGCCAGGTGCGAGTATTTCCCCGCATATGAAATCATGCTGGATGAGCTGAGGGATTACCGTTTCTACTCTGATGACATGTGCCATCCATCCTCCCTTGCGCAGAATATCATATGGGAGAGATTCCTGGATTACGCCGTGTCACCCTCAGACAGACAGGCTATGGAAATAGCTGAAAAACAGTACAGAAGGACTCTTCATATCCCGCATCAGAAGGGATAGCCCACTCCGAACTGCAGGGCATTGTTCCCCCTCTTGAACCAGCGGTCGGGACCGATCCACTTGTTCCCCTTCATGGCAGGATCATGGAATTGCAGGCCATAATCCAGGCGGAGAAGGATGAATCCAAGGTTGAGCCTGACACCCATTCCCCAGTCTGCGGCAATGCTCTCGCCGAAATTGCGCATGGTCAAGACTGCGTCGGGGGAAATATGTATGGGAGTGGTGTCTTCAGCATCCGGGCTGGCGATGTTCATCTTGGTGAACCATACGTTGCCGGCATCGGCGAAGATGGCTGCAGCAAGTTTCCAGAAAAGCGGGAAGCGGAATTCGACGTTCGTTTCAAGCTTGACATTACCTGTCTGGCTCGGGATTATGAATGTGTTGTCCAACTCAGACAGGCCTGGACCGACGCCCCTGGAGGGCCAGCCTCTCAGGCTGCTGGCTCCCCCGCTGTAGAACTGCTTCTCGAAGGGCAAGGCAGTTGAATTGCCGTAAGCGTGCCCGATCCCGCCCAGGATCCTGGTTGCCAGTGCGAAACGGTCGTTGGCCCCGAAGGTCCATGTCTTGCCGAACTGGAGTTCAACGCGTACATATTGTGAATACGGGGTCCCCCATATGCTGTGTGTGCCGTCTGGATTTTGCTTGAGGATACCGTTGAAGGCGCTGAGGACGTTCCCGGCCACATCAAACTGCATGCGGGCGTAATGATAGGAACTCTTTGGGGTCAGGTCGGTATTCGTCGAATAGAAGAGGATGAAGCCCGATCCCCAGTCGAAGTGGTTCTGGTAGGCATTCCTCATGAAAGGATTGTTGGAGAGGGTCTCGTAGAAGGCGGGATCGAGGTTGTAGAGATGTACCCCGCTGACCTGGAGGGGATAGATCTGGTACGAGAGCAGGCGCCTGAATATGCCGGTGTAGCCGAACGAGGCGGACAGGATACTGCGGAAATACTCTGGCCTGTCCTGGTAGTTGTACGAGAATTTGATTTCAGTGCGCGGAATGGTCCTGCTGTTGCTGAACCAGCGGTCCGGGAGAAGGAGCAGCCTGGGGAGGCTGAGTGAAGAAGACACTCCAAATTCATTGGAACGTATGTTCTCGTTCGCCTTGAACTGGAAATTGCCCATGAAATTCAGCGACAGCCATTCCCCGCCGTGGAATATGTTCCTGTTGTAGAAACTAAGCTGCGGGGATATGCCGATCAGGCCGCTCGAATTGGAAGAAGCCTCCAGACCGGTCTTGAAACCCATCAGCGAAGCCTGTGTGAGGTTGATGGAGCAGTCTACCAGGTTGGAGTCCCGGCGGGACATTTCCATGTTGACCCCGCTGAAGGTCTTAAGCGAGGAGAAGCGTTCATATGTCCTCTGGATGGCATCCTCGCTGTAGGGATCTCCTGGAACCAGGGTGTTCATATGCCTGAGGACCTTCTCGTTGAATTTAACGGAGCGTGGGTAGGATATGCTGACGTTCCCTATGTTGTAGCGGTTCAGCGGCCTGGCGTTGTCCGGAGATTCGTTCCTGGTGTACTCGCGGACTGTCATTTCGAGGGCGGCGGTGCCGGATGCGTCCAGCGTGTCTGCTTCGAAGAAATAATAGCTTTTGGAGAATCCGTAGTATCCCAGGTTACGCATATGCTCCGCCGACCTTGCCGATTCCGCTTCCAGGGCTGCTTCGGAAAGGTAATCCCCTGGCTTTATGGTTACATTGACAGTGTCAAGATAGAAATCCTGCTCGAAAGTCCCGCCGTGTGGGACGGAATAATCCAGCTTGCGGATCTTGAACCTCTTGCCCAGTTCGACGATGTAGTCAACGGTGATCTTGCGCTTGTTGACGTTGACACGGCTGTCTACTGATGAGTTGTAATATCCCAGGTACTCTAGATGGCTCTTTATGTTCTCGGCGGACTCATCGACGAGATCGGGTTCATAAACTACGGGAGCCACACCGATTTGCCGGAGTACCTTGTTGACAAAGCGGCTCGTGTCCCTGCCGGACCAGTTGTAGACGCTCATGAAAGGATTCCATCCGAAAATCAGCGAACTGCCCGGCCTCTGCTTTATATAGGGAGTGATCTCTCCTGCGTTGAAATGGTTGTCGTTTACGACGGTGACATTGTTCTTGGCCAGTCTGTACTGGCCGTCTTCGAGCAGACGGGTAGTACTGCATGAAACCAGCAGTACGGCAACGGCAATGACAGCCAGAATGACGCCAGATCTATTTACAGACTTATGCAAGATATGCAAATTTATTATTTTCGCGTTATATTTGCAATATGTCCACTATTTCGAATTCTGAGATAAAACTGGTTCGCTCACTTGCTTCCAAGAAAGGCCGCAGGGAATCCGGCCTTTTCCTCGTCGAAGGTGAAAAAATGGTCTCCGAGGCCCTGGATTCAGGAATGAAGGTCCGCAGTGTCTGGCGCTCTTCCGAGATCGGCGAAGATACGATGGCCCACATCTCGGCCCTGACCACACCATCTCCAGCCCTTGCCGTCGTGGAGATCCCGAAGGATGACTCCCCCATCCTTGCAGGCAACGGACTTTACCTTGCATTGGATGACATCCGCGATCCCGGGAACATGGGAACCATACTCCGCATAGCCGACTGGTTCGGGATTGACGGGGTCTTCGCTTCGGGTGGATGCGTGGACCTGTATAACCCGAAGACTGTCCAGGCGACCATGGGTGCCATATTCCGTGTGAGGTTCAGGACTGTTGACCTCTGCGGGCTCTGCAACTCGGTTAAATCGCAGGGAGGAAGCGTCTATGGGACATTCCTTTCCGGCAGGGACATCTATTCCACCCCGCTTCAGGACGGATCCGTTTCACCGGTCGTAATAGTGATCGGGAATGAGTCTGTAGGAATATCCGACGAAGTGGCGGGATGCGTAAGCGAGAGGATTTCCATCCCTCCCTTCCCTGAGGACCGCCGAGGATCGGAATCGCTAAATGCGGCAATTGCGACGGCGGTCACCGTCGCAGAATTCCGCCGCCGGAGGAATCACTGAGGCTTGGCATATGATGCGGCCTTCCGGTTCGGGGATGCCGACATGGTGAATTCAAGGACTCCTCCGCGGAGAAGTTCCCCATGAGTCAGGTAAAGCCTGTCCAGGGGTTTTCCATCCAGCTTTGCAGATTTGACGTAACGGTTCTTTGCGCTGACTCCTGGAGCCTTGATTTCCAGGATGTTCCCATTCGGCAGCGAAAGCTTTATGTAAGGCATGTAAGGAGCTCCCAGGACATATTGGTCTGAGCCCGGGGCGACCGGATAGAACCCCATTGCAGAGAAAATGTACCAGGCAGACATCTGCCCGCAGTCATCGTTGCCGCTCAGCCCGTTCATGTCGTTGCGGTACATGCGGTCCATTATCTCCCGCATCCAGTACTGGGTCTTCCATGGTTGTGAAGTCCAGGCGTAGAGGTATGGCACATGGTGGCTGGGTTCATTTCCATGGACATATCCCCCCAGGAGGCATTCCTTGGTGATGTCCTCGTTGTCTTTGTAGTAGATCTCCGGCAGGTCCATGGAGAACAGCCGGTCCAGCCTGGATATGAATGCCTTGTCTCCACCCATCAGGGAAATCATCCCATTTACATCCTGTGGGACGTGGAATGAGAAATTCCAGGAATTGCCTTCAATGAATCCTTCTCCATATGTCTGGAGCGGATCAAAGTCTGCCTTGAATGAGCCGTCACTGTATCTCGGCCGGGCGAATCCGGTCTCGGGATCGAACACGTTGCGGTAGTTCATGGCGCGCTTGCGGTATGCGGATTCGGTTTCCCTGTCCCCTTCCGCTGCGGCTGCCTGTGCAATCGCCCAGTCGTCATAAGCGTATTCCAGGGTTGTGGAAACAGCCGTGGTGCTGTGTTCGAACGGGACATAGCCCATCTTCGTATAGTCTCCGTTGCCATCGAAATATGGCACGTTCGAGGTTCGGACCATTGCGCGGAGGGCAGCTCCGTCCGTGTCCTTGTAGACACCCTTGACTATTGCATCCGCTATTACCGAGACTGCATGATAGCCGCTCATGCACCATCCTTCATTTCCCATCAGGCTCCAGACGGGAAGCATCCCGTGCACGCTCTGCTGCTGGTGGGCGACCATGGAGCGGACCATGTCGGCGTTTCTCCGGGGGGCTATCAGGTTGAGAAGAGGATGTTCGGCCCTGTAGGTGTCCCAGAGGGAGAAGATGGTGTAGTTGGTGAAATCCGCTGCTTTGTGGACATTGTGGTCCAGTCCGCGGTACATGCGGTCCACGTCCATGTACACCGATGGATTGATCATGGTGTGGTACAGGGATGTGTAGAACATGGCTTTCTGGTCTTCCGTCCCTTCTGCATCAAAGATTTCCAGTTCTTTCTCCCATTTTCCGAGAGCTTCCGAGGCAATCTCTTCGAACGACTTTCCCCCGGCTTCCGCGCGGAGGTTCCTGAGTGCTCCGTCCGTACTGGTGGACGACAGGGCGACCTTTACGGTGATATCCGGATTCCGCCTTGTGTCAAATGCGAACCAGGCGGTTATCTTCCTCCCGGTCATTTCAGGGAAGTTCCTGTCCATCTTGAACTTGCGCCAGAAACCTTTGTACAGGGGCGGCTCTTTCTCCATGAATCCATACTCTGTGACGGGACTGGAGAAGGAGATGGCAAAGTAGGTGTAATTGGTGCGGGCCCAGCCGTTGGTTATCCTGTAGCCGGTAAGCAGGGTGTCGTTTTCCACCCTGACATTTGCCCAGAGGACTTTCCCGTCGTAGTTGTATATGCCATGGACAAGGTCCAGGACGATGTGTCCGTCTGCGTCTGCGGGGAAAGTGTATTTGTGGACTCCGGTGCGCTCCGTGGCCGTCAGCCTGGCCTTTATGCCGTAATCGTCCAGGACTACTTCGTAGTAGCCTGGACGGGCTTTTTCAGTCTCATGCCTGAACCGTGAGCGGTAGCCCTTGTCGGGATCATCAGCGCTTCCGGCCCACAGCTTTACCTCACCCGTAGCCGGCATGATCAGGATGTCTCCCAGGTCGGAATGGCCGGTGCCGCTTAGATGGGTGTGAGAAAAGCCCGTGATGGTTGGGTCGGAGTAGCGGTAACCGGCGCAGTAATCATATGCCCTGGCCTGGTACTGTCCGCCTATGTTATGCGGAATCGTATCGGTGTCCGGGCTGAGCTGGACGGCTCCGAAAGGTACGGTCGCACCGGGAAAGGTGTGTCCCATCCCGTTAGTGCCGATGAATACATTGACGTAGTCAGACCTTGTTTTCTCTTGGGCCGAAAGGCAGCAACAGGCCAGCAGGATGCATGAGAAAGAGGAAATGAACCGCATATCACCAATCGAGTTTAACATTCTGCCTGCGCAGTGAATCCTGAAGTGCGGCGATGTCCACGTCACGGCAGGAAGTGCGGGTGTTAACCGCGATTGCAGCAGCGCTTCCGGCCGCCTGTCCGGTCATGAAGCAGGTGCCGATCTCCCTGGCATCATATGTGAGTTCCACCGGGAAGCCGAAACAGCGGCCTCCGACGAGGAGGTTCTGGACTTTCCGTGGAGTTATGGCGCTGTATGGGACCTGCCACATGGGCCTTTCCCTGACATAGTACTTGTTCCCGCCAACCTTAAGTGTAGAGTCCGAGCCGGTGAATCCTATGACGTCCTTGTAGGATTTCCTTTCGGCCGCTCCCTGTGCGGAAACGTTCCCTACGCTGTTGAGAACCCTTGTGACCCTGACTCCCACGACCGTAGGGGTGTCCAGGAGGAAGAGGTCGTCGCAGCCTTTCTGTTTCCTGAGCTCGAGGGCGTTGTTCCACATCATCTTGCGCAGTTTCAACTGGATCCGGGTCAGATTATACATGTCAAGTCCGTCCTGCTCCTTTTCTCCAACGGTGTGCATTGTAC
Source organism: uncultured Bacteroidia bacterium (assembly GCA_902803535.1). Taxonomy (GTDB): domain Bacteria; phylum Bacteroidota; class Bacteroidia; order Bacteroidales; family UBA932; genus Cryptobacteroides. The sequence continues at coordinate 12,694 of CADCQP010000218.1, forward strand.
GGACTCCCTTTACCGCTGTCGGATTTCCCTTTTTGCTGTTCTCTGCATTGCCGATACGCCACATGGCCCCAATGTCATTCTTCTGGATAATGAAATCCTCACCGGCCCATTCCAGGATGTCCCCGTCGCCGGTGCAGTCAATGAAGAACCTGGCCTGTATCGCAACCCTTCCGCTCTTGCCTTCGATGACAATGGCGTCGATCCGGTCACCGGACATGACCACGTCAGTCGCCTGGACGCCATACAGGATGCGGACGCCAGCCTCGGCCGACATTTCCTCCATGAAGTATTTCGCAGCCTCGGGGTCCACCTTCGGACGAACCGATTCATATGAAAGCATCCCTACGCCGTCAAGGCGTCCGCACAGTTCGAGGCATATGCCTGAAACCGCCAGTTCCTTGCCCGTCGCGGTCGGGTTGTACATATTGATGATCGGAGTTACACCGCATCCGGTAAAGAGTCCGCCGAGGAAATACTCCCTTTCAAGCAGGATGACGTCCATTCCTCCGCGCGCCGCAGCGACTGCAGCTGCGAAACCGGCGGGACCGCCTCCGGCAACCACTACGTCCGCCCTGTCCACGACCGGAGTCTTCCGGGCGGTTTCTTTTACATATGACTTTACCTCGAGAGGGGTTTTGCCTGTTTTCGCAGCAGAGGCCGGCAATGAAGATGCACCTGCAGCGACTGCGCCTGCAGCCGTTACCTTAAGGAACGATCGTCTGTCCATGTGTAGTAAAAAGCAATTGGTTACAATTGCTAATATAGGAAAAATCAGATGTCGGCGCAAGCGAAATCCCAGGAATCCGCGCTCAGGGAGACTACCTGGCGGTCAAATCCGCAGGCACCCTGGGGTATTATGATGGACGCGTATGCCCTGTCTGGGGAGAAATTGCTGAAATAGAGCCGGGTGCGTCCTTCGAACGAGCGGAGGAATGCGAAATGCCTGTCCGCGTCGAAACCTTGTGATGAGATATTGCAATAGCCAAGGTCATACGTCTGTCCGGAGCCGTAGAGCGGATCCCCGGCCGCCTGGCGGAGCATGCCGCGGTAACGCTCGAGCAGGCTCTCTTCTGTGGCGGTCAGACCGGGGAGGCCATGTACATATGCCCAGAGCCGCTGGAGGGCCGTCCCCTTTGAAATGTCGAAGATGCTAGTGCGTCCGTCCCCTTCTCCCCTTTCGCCGGCTTCCTGTCCGAAATAAAGCATGAACGGCGCGCGGTTCAGGCACAGGGACGTGGACAGTGCAGCGAATACCTTTCCCGGTTCACCGCCGAAGAATCCGGATGCGAAACGCTGCTCGTCGTGGTTCTCGAGGAAGTTGAGCATATGGTCCTGAATGTCGCCCAGGAACTGCCAGTTCCACGATATCTGCCTTGCGGATGCACTGGGGCCTTCGCGGTCCATAAGGGCCCTGAGGATATCGTAGAGGCCTGATTTGTCGTAAAGAAGGTCGAAACCGACTTCTCCTGCGTAGCGGGCATAGGATTGTTTCTGGTAGACTTCAGCGATGAACCCGGTGCCGGGGAACTCGGACTTTATGTTGGCAATCAGCCACTTCATGAATGCCGGGGGAACCATTTCCACCATGTCGCACCTGAAGGCGTCCACTCCTTTTGCAGCCCAGAAGCGTACTGCTTCCAGCATCTTGTCCCAGGTTGCAGTCCTGAAGTCACAGTAGTTCAGCCTGACTGTGTCGTACCAGTCATTCTTTCCAGGCCTCGGGGAAAAAGAGTTTCCCGTGGCCTTGGCCGGATTCTCGTCGAAGGGCTGCAGGCCGCTCCTGCGGACGAACTCGTCTTCTCCCTCGATCGAAAGCCTTTCTCCCGGGTAATAGTAGAAGTCGTTTCCGGCAGCCCAGTGGACTGATTTGTCGTCAAGGGCGCCGAACACAGGATGGGAATCTGCGTCGAGGCCATTGCGCAGAGGGCCCCGGGAAAAGCGGCCGTATTCGCGTGCAAGATGGTTGGGGACAAAGTCGATGATGACTTTCAATCCAGCATCATGGGTCCTGCCCACCAGCTCTTCGAATTCTTCAATTCGCCTGGCTGGATCACTTGACAGCCAAGGGTCTACATCGAAGTAATCTGTTATTGCATATGGGGATCCGGCCTGTCCTTTCACTATCTGCGGATGCGAGGGGACGCAGCCCCTGTCGCTTTGGAGGGTGGAATGCCTGAGGACTCCAGTGTACCAGACATGACTGACGCCAAGACCCTTTATGTAATCCAGGGTCCTGGCGTCGATGTCGCAGAAACGTCCGTCTCCCCACAGGCGGGGAAGAATCTGGTAGATGATATGTTTTCCTGAAGCCAATGTGGTGTTTACCAGCACAGGATCTTCCGGAAGTCGTAGTACGAAGGATCTGAGAGATATTTCCCGGCAGCTTCGTAATCCTCGGGAGTGATATAGTGGCAGATGTTGGCGTAGTAGTTCTGCGCAGTTCCGCTGAGGATGTCGACGCGGCGGGGCGGGATCTTCCCTTCCTCGTTCTGGAGGTCCTTGAGATAGAGCGGGTGTGCCATGCCGTTGTTGTCGACATAGACCATGCATCCGGTCTCTCCCTTGGAGTAAAGCTCCCAGACGCCCATTGCGAGCTCCGAGCAGTAGGTCAGGTCATATGCGATCGGATCCTGGCAGCGGACATCGTAGCCGATTTCGACGGGACGGGTCTTTACCTTCCAGCCGAGCTTCTTGAACTCTTTCTCGAGTATGTCGTTGAAAAGGACTGCCTTAGAGATCTTTCCGAGTTCGGGATGGCCGTGCTCGTCATATGACATATGGACTCCGGTAGCTTTCAGGTCCTCGGGGTCGAGGTCGTGGAAGACACCCTCGGCTACCACTACGGTTCCGTAGGGGATGCCGAGCACCTTGCGCTTCGCGATCGCGGAAACGGTCAGGCGGATAATCTTGTCGATGGTGATCCCGGTCTTGTTGAACATCTCAGGGATGATGGTCATCGGGCAGTGGGTGGCCTCACCGACGCCGAGTGCCAGATGTCCGGCAGAGCGGCCCATGCAGCTTACGAGCAGCCAGTTGCCTGAAGTACGTGCATCTTCGTAGATGGTGCGTACGAGATGGGCACCCTCGTCCTTGGCGGAGTTGAAACCGAAGGTGGGGGCGTTCTGCGGAAGCGGAAGGTCGTTGTCGATGGTCTTGGGCACGTGGATGTTGGCGATCGGGTACTTCTTGGCTGCGAGGAACTTGGCGATCCTGTTGGCAGTAGAAGCGGTGTCGTCGCCACCTACGGTGACAAGCAGCTTGACGTTGTTCTCCTTGAAGAGTGCAAGGTTGAAGTTTTTCTCAAAATCCTCGTCTGTCGGCTTGAAACGGCTCATCTGGAGGTAGCTGCCGCCACGGTTGAAATAGGCGTCAGCCTTGAAGAAATCCAGGTCTTCGGTACGCGGCTCGCTGTTGAAGAGACCGCTGTAGCCGCCGTGAAGTCCTATTACGCGCCATCCTTTGGAGAGGAATGTCTTAGCTACGGAACATACGACGGTGTTCATGCCGGGGGCGGGGCCGCCGCCGCAGAGAATGATGATAGAGTCTTTCATATTGATTGTTTCTGATAGGTGATTCTGTCCATACTTAGCCTTTGGCTACGCAAAATTAACATCTTTCGGGCAATATCCCCAAAATTTTAGTTAAATTTGTAAGATTGTTCTTTTTTAGACGCATATGGACATCAAGCAGGCTGAAACCAGAATCCGTGAACTCAGGGAGATCCTCTGGGAGAACAGCCGCTTGTACTATGTCGAGAATGCTCCCCTGATGAGCGACTACGAGTTCGACCAGAAGATGCATGAACTCGAATCGCTTGAGAATCAGTTCCCTTCTCTTATAACCCCTGACTCCCCTACCAGGAAGGTCGGCAGCGACCTTTCTTCAGCATATGACCGCAGCGACGACGGCGCCAGGAGCGAGTCCGGTTTCAGGAAGGCACCGCATCGTTATCCCATGCTTTCACTCGCAAACACCTATTCCCTCGACGATGTGCAGGAATTCGTATCCCGGGCGGAGAAAAGCATTCCGGAAGGCTTCTCCTATTCCTGTGAACTCAAGTTCGACGGGACGGGGATAAGCCTGACATATCGTAACGGCCGCCTGGTCCAGGCGCTTACGCGCGGAGACGGGAGCGTCGGGGATGACGTTACTGAAAACATAAGGAGGATAAGCAATATCCCAGTAGAACTCAAAGGATCCGGGTGGCCTGCCGAATTCGAGATCCGCGGGGAGATCCTGATGCCGTGGGATGCTTTCACAGCTTTAAACCGCGAGCGTGAGGACATAGGCGAAGCTCCTTTCGCCAATCCCAGGAATGCCGCTTCGGGATCGCTCAAGCTGCTTGATCCGGGTGAAGTGGCGAGGAGAGGCCTGATATGTACTCTCTATCACATCCCTACCCAGTACATCGACTTTGCCTCCAGCCATAGCGGGGCCCTTGACAAGGCGGCCTCGTGGGGCCTTCCAGTCTCTGACGAGAGGCGTGTCTGTCACGGCATTTCAGAGGTCGAGGGCTACTTGAGGAAGTGGGAGACGGCCAGGAAGGACCTGCCGTATGCTACCGACGGTGCCGTCATCAAGATAGACGAATTGTCCGCCCAGATGGAACTCGGTTATACGGCGAAGTTCCCGCGCTGGGCGGTTGCATATAAATTCAAGTCGGAAGAGGCTCTTACACAAGTGCTTTCCATCGACTATCAAGTCGGCCGCACCGGAGCCGTGACTCCTGTTGCCAACCTCTCTCCCGTGCCCCTTTCCGGTACTACGGTAAAGCGTGCCACCTTGAACAATGAGGACCAGATGCGTCTACTGGACCTGCATGAAGGTGACTGGGTCTGGGTCGAGAAAGGTGGAGAGATAATCCCGAAGATTACCAGGGTTGAACTCTCCAGGCGCACTCCGGGGGCTCCTGTGCCGGAATTTCCGAAAGTGTGTCCAGATTGCGGCACTCCCCTTTTCAAACCTGAAGGAGAGGCCCGCTGGTTCTGCCCGAACACTGACGGCTGCCCGATGCAGGCAAAGGGCCGCCTGATCCATTTTGCTGGTCGCAAGGCCATGAACATCCTTGCGGGGGATGCGACCGTCGAGCAGCTGTACAATCTTTCCCTCGTGAAGACTCCTGCTGATTTCTACGACCTTACCCGTTCACAGCTCATGACCCTCGACGGCTGGAAGGAACGTTCCGCAGAGAGGTTCCTGGAAAGCCTGGAGGCATCAAAGGCCACCGGATTCGAACGGGTGCTGTTCGCCCTTGGCATCAGGTACGTAGGTGAAGAAACCGCCAAGTCTCTCGCCCGTCATTTCGGGGACGTCGATTCTCTCAGCGAGGCTTCGGTTGAGCAGCTCATGGAAGCAGAAGACATCGGAGAGGTCATAGCAAAGAGCATAGTGGATTACTTCTCCAGCGAAGGGAACCGTGAACAGGTCCGCCGCCTGAAGGCCCACGGGCTCAGGTTCTCGGTCGGTGATGTACACGTGAATGCCGACGGTGTCCTTAAGGACAAGGTTATCGTCATCTCGGGAACCTTCTCCATTTCACGTGATTCGATGAAAACCCTCATCGAATCCAACGGTGGAAAGTGCAGCAGTTCGCTCAGCAGCAAGACCTCTTTCCTCCTGGCCGGCGCCAAACCCGGGCCTGAAAAGCTGCGGAAGGCTGAAACGCTTGGAGTGGCGGTGATAAGTGAAGACGACCTGTACGGGATGGTCCCGCGGCCTGACGGCCCTGCAACGGCACCTGTCCCCGAGGATGGTGAACTGACATTGTTCTGACATATGAACAGGATCAAGGCCTACATATGGAAAATCGGGAAAGTCTTTGAGAGAATCGTCAGGTTCGTCTCTGAAGACATGTGGAAGATAAATACCGACAGCTTCTCCCGGTCCAAGCAGCGCCTGATCAAGTACCTGAAGGTAATAACTCTGTCCCTCAAGACTTTCGCTGAACGCGGTATCGGTTTCCAGTCGGTTGCGCTCAGCTACTTTTGCATGATGGCGGTGATCCCGTTCGTGGCCATATGCTTCATCGTCACCAACGGTTTCGGCATGGGGAACTGGCTGAAGGACTTCCTTTCCACCATCATCCCTGCTGATGACGGGCTGGTCGACATGATCCTCGGGGCTGCAGCGAACATCCTGGACCTGTCCAAGTCCGGGGTATTCGGCGCCATGAGTGCCCTGCTCTTTGTCTGGGCGGTCATATGGATGATGATGCGGGTGGAAAAGGTCTTCAACAATGTCTGGGGGGTAAAGAAGCCTGAGAGGAAATTCATTACTTCGTTCTCGGTCGAGCTGGGCCTCCTGATCATCCTCCCGTTCCTGGCCGCCTTCTTCTTCGTGAGTTCAGTGTTGTATTCGAACGTCACTGATCTCCTGATACCTGACATATACCATTGGATCGACGGGATCAAGACCATATTCGGCTGGCTGATTTTCGGTGCGGCCATGGTCATGCTCTTCGCCGCCATGTACAAATTCATACCCGCCGTGAAGGTGAAGTTCAAATATGCCTTCTGGGCTGCGCTCCTGAGCGGAGTCGCCTTTACCGTGCTGCAGTATCTCTACATCGAAACCCAGATCATGGTTGCCAGGCTTAATGCCGTTTACGGTGTGATCGCCGTGATACCGCTTTTCATGATCTGGCTTAGATACAGTTGGCTGATAATTCTTTACGGAGCACAGTTCACATATTCGTTCCAGATGCTCGGGGAAACAGAAACAGAGAATCAATGAGTTTTTCACAATTTACATCGCAGGATTTCGAACTCATCTCCAGGGAGTGGGCAACGCTCAAAGACGCTGCCAGGAAGCGTTGTGCCAACCCCGAGGAATTCAAGACCGTGCTGAAGGCTTTCGAGTTTGCCAACGAGGCTCACAAGAACGTACGCAGGCGCAGCGGTGATCCCTACATCCTGCATCCGATCGCCGTCGCGAAGATTGTCGTCGAGGACATCGGACTGGGATGCAAATCCATATGCGCCGCGCTCCTTCATGATGTCGTGGAGGACACCCGCTATACTTCAGATGACATACGCAATCTCTTCGGAGAGAAGATAGCCTCCCTGGTCGAGGGACTCACCAAGATCAAGACTGTCCTGGACAATGATGCGAAGAACAAATCCGGTCTTACCGAAGAGAGCAGCCAGGCCGAGAATTTCAAGCGTATCCTCCTGACTCTCAATGATGATGTCAGGGTGATCCTGATCAAGCTGGCGGACCGCCTGCACAACTGCAGGACCATCGACTACATGCCGGAGTACAAGCGGGACAAAATCCTCAGCGAGACCATGTACATCTTCATCCCGCTGGCCCACAGGCTTGGCCTGTACGAGATCAAGTCGGAGATGGAGAACATATGGCTCCGCTACAAGGAACCTGATGCATATAAGGACCTTACCTCGAGGATAGAGGCAAATGTGATCGCACGCGAGGAGGAGATCGGCGAATTCATATCCAAGATGCAGGAAAGCATCGCGCAGGCCGGCTTCGACTTCGTCATCCACAAGCGCATCAAGACTGCCTACTCCATATGGAGGAAGATGCAGACGAAGAATGTCCCCTTCGAACAGGTATATGACCTGTATGCCATCCGCATCGTCTTCACTCCCTCGGCTGATTCCAAGGAAACGGAACGTGATCAGTGCTATCACATATTTTCGATCATTACCGGTATTTACCGCTACAAGCCCGAACGAGTGCGCGACTGGGTAAAGCATCCCAAGAGCAATGGCTACGAAGCCCTTCACTGTACCCTGATGACCGAGAGGGGCCTCTGGATAGAAGTCCAGATCCGCTCCAAGAGGATGGATGACATCGCCGAGAAAGGAATCGCAGCCCACTGGGCCTACAAGAAGGACGGTTACATCGGCGAGAACGACAGCGAGATGGACAAGTGGCTGGCCAAGGTTAAGGAAATCCTCGTCAGCCCGGACGTCAATGCCCTGGAACTCCTTGACATCATCCACAAGGACCTTACCGCAGGTGAGATTGTCGTGTTCACTCCTAAAGGGGAACAGAAATCGGTGCAGAAGGACGCCACCGCCCTGGACTTCGCCTACCAGATCCATACAGAAATCGGGAACAAGGCGATTGCTGCCAAGGTCAACCAGAAGCTGGTCCCTGTCTCCCATGTGCTCCGTACAGGTGACCAGGTTGAAATAATCACAGCCGAGGAGGAGAAACCCAAGCGGGAATGGCTCTCATTCCTGCGTACCAGGTATGCCATCAACAAGGTCCTGGAGTATTTCAGGTCCGAGAGGCGCGAGACCTCTGCTGCCGGCCGGAAGATTCTGGAAAACAAGCTCTCCCAGTCCGGACAGACTCTTTCCAACGAGGTGATGCGGAAACTCCTCAAGGGCTTTGGCTTTTCGGAGAACGAGTCGGACGAATTCTGCTTCAGGGTCGGCCTCGGGACAATCCAGGTCGATAAGGTCGATGATATCCTCAAGGAAGACAACCGTTCACGGTGGAGGTTCCCGTGGAACAGGCAGGAAGGAAACACCCCCAAGGTGCAGGAACGGAAGAAAGATGAACATTTCATCATCGGTAATTCCAAACGCAAATACCTTTTCCGCAGCTGCTGTAATCCGATCCCGGGTGATCCTATAGTCGGAATCCTCTCTCCGGACGGAATCGTAAGCGTTCATAAGAAGAGCTGCCCCGTGGCGGAGAACATAGCTTCCAAGCATGGAGACTGGGTGGTTATCCCGGAGTGGGGCAAATCATATGAGAAGGATTCATTCCTGGCCAGGATTACTTTCCGCGGACTGGACCGCATCGGCCTGCTGAATGACATCACTTCATATATTTCCAAGGAAAAAGGGCTCAATATGAAGAGAATCAACCTGAATGTGGACGAAGGCATATTCCAAGGCTATATCGACCTCAACGTGAGCGATAAATATGCTTTGGGCCAGATACTTCTCAGGCTCCGTTCCCTCAACGGCCTGACTAATGTAGAGAGGGCTGAGATATGATTGTACGCAGATCCCACATACCGGCCTGGGCGGCGCCTGCAGCCATCGTCTGTGCGGTGCTTTCTTCCCTGCTGTTCCCGCAGTCCTGTGCCAATACCACGGAAGCCCCCACTGGCGGCGCACGTGACACCATCCCCCCGGTCATAGTCGGGATAAACCCTCTTCCCGGCGCTTCGGGAGTGCCGACGCACAAGACTCAGATTGTCTTTTCCTTCAATGAATTCGTGAAGGTAAAAGAACCGAAGAACATCTACCTGTCCCCTCCCCAGGAAAAGGCCCCGAAGTACAAGATAAAGGGTAAGAACGTAATAGTTTACTTCGAGGAAGACCTCAAGCCGAACACCACGTACACCCTTGACATCTCCTCTGCCATAGTCGATAACAACGAGGGGAATGTCTATCCCGGTTTCACCCTTGTCTTTTCGACCGGGACTGCGGTTGATTCAATGCTGGTCACAGGAGCCGTGCTCGACAGCAGGACCCTCAATCCGGTCAAGGGAGCCACTGTCATGCTCTACAAGGACGCTTCTGATTCAGCAGTTTTCAAGCATCGTCCAGATGTCTCGACAAAGACTGATGACTGGGGCTATTTCGCGCTCAGGAACGTTCAGGACACTGTGTACCGCCTCTATGCGATAGTTGATGAATCGGGCAACAACATCTTTGACCCGGATGTGGACCAGATCGCTTTTGCCAGCGAGCCTGTGCGTCCGACTACTGTCGTGAAGGAAACCATGCCGGAAGTCCTGAAGTACGACATGAAAGACACTGTCAACATCCGCAAGCGCAGGCAGGAACACGAGCTCACTGTTTTCCGCAGCAAGACTGCCAAACAGATGATCAAGGATAAGGTCCGTACATCGGACAGGTCTGCATATGTTACCTTCATGGCTCCGGGTGCGAAAGTGGATTCCGTGTGGGTGGAAGGCCTGGACAAGGCAAGGCTGATGACTCAGTTCAACATCGAGAGGGATTCCCTCGAGATATGGTTCAATGACCAGAGGCGCATGCCTGACACCGTCAAGCTGCAGGTCAAGTACATGAAATCAGACAGCCTTGGCAAGCTTGTCAGCGTGGTGGAGGAATGCCGCCTTGTGGATGCTAACAAGAAGCCGGTGACCCGCAGTTCACGCCGAAACATCAAACATCAGGACACCATATGTGTCATTACTCCCACCGCGGCTTCGGAAACCGTTGAGCAATACGGAGTCGCTCTTGAGTTCAAATATCCGCTCGTCAAGGCTTCATTCGATTCCCTCAAGCTTCGGATCGTCAATCCTCGCCAGAGGGAATCCTTCGGGAAATTCTCAGTCACCAGGGATCCGTGGAACCTCCGCAGCTATACGGTCAGGCCTGCTGACAAACTCCTCCCGGGATATGAGTATTTCATAAAGATACCCCACAGGGTGTTCATGGATGTCAACGGCTACTGGAATGACAGTACCGAGGTCAAATTCTCCCTCCCCACAGACGACAAGCTCAGTACCCTGGTCTTGGATGTCAGCGGGGTGTCGAACAAGTACATCGTGGATCTCCTCAGTGAAAAGAAGGATAAGGTTATCCGTTCGTTTACGATAGAATCGGATGAAATCCTGAAATTCCCCTACGTTACAGCAGGAAAGTATTGCATACGTTTCACCGAGGATGTTAACCGGAACGGAATAGTGGATTCCGGAGACCTTCTGAGCCGCAGGCAGAGCGAGAAGGTCCGCTTCTATAAAATCCAGGACAAGGAGTTTCTGGACATACCGGAATCATCTGAAATAGAACAACATGTTGACATTGCAGAAATATTCGGAAAATAGGCCCTGCCGGGTTTTTGCACCTTTGCTGGTGTCTCTTCTGCTGTTGCTGCCCGTCGTGGCAACGGCCCAGACGGATTTTGACCAGAAGAGCATCGGCATTGTTGACACGGTAGCCATGAAGTCGTCGCCAGCCAAGTCCGGAGTGGAATACACGGACATCTTCCTGGATACGGTGAATGTGAAAAAAGCCTTCGTGATAAATGATTACAGCCTTTTCGGGGTCGAGTACGGCGTAAGTCTCAACGGCACGTCGTTCAATCCGTCGCGGAACTCGAAGATGGTATTGGACCCGACCTATTTCGGCGTAACATGGACAAAATACGGCAAGCTCTTCGGGTATATGCCCTATTTCGGACTTCAGGTCGGTGCCTTCTACGGCCATGAGGGCTACGAGTTCAAGATGAACAAGGAAACCGGGATTATCCCTACCCTGGATGACAATGCCGTCAAGGTGACCATGAACGTTTTCGAAGTGCCTGCCCTTGCGGTCTTCCACTACGACACCCCACATTTCAAGATAATGGGCCTTGGAGGTTTTTATGCAGGTTACAGGCTTTCTATAGAACGTGAAGGCGACGCTGTGCCGGACGATCTCCGTACATCGTTCAGGGATACAGACATCCGCATGGACTATGGATGGAAGGTGGGGGCAGGATTCGGACTTGTATTCGACCCGTTTGAGATCCATGTCAAGGGAATGCTCAAATATGCATGGTCTTCCCTGTACCAGCCGGATTATTACAGCGAGTATTATTATCGGTTCGCATATCCCATCAGTGTCCAGATTTCCGCGGGGCTGTTCCTTCAGCTCGGAAGGCGGACCGGAAAGACGACGTCACAGCTCAGGCGCGAAGCCAGGGATATGGTGTATAATCCCGTTAAGGAAGAAGGAAATGAATGATTCATTAGTAGTTAACGTGGGTGGAGTAAAGATCGGAGGCGGCAATCCCATTGTCGTCCAGACGATGTGCAATACTCACACATATGACGAAGAAGCTACCATCGCACAGTGCAGGAGGCTCGCCGAGGCAGGTTCCCAGCTGATACGCATCACGGTTCCCGGACCATCGGACGTAGAGCATATCCGCAACATACACAAGGCACTCCGCGCCGAGGGAATCACTACTCCCCTGGTTGCGGACATCCATTTCTCGGCTGAAACCGCCCTCCTCGTCGCTCCAATAGTGGAAAAGGTCCGTATCAATCCCGGCAACTTCCATCGCGACCATGACAAGGCAAGGGAACTTTTCGGGTCATTGATTGACGTCTGCAGGGAGAATGGTACCGCTATCCGCATAGGAGTCAATCACGGGTCCCTGGGGGAATATATTACCAATCTTTATGGGAACACCCCTCATGCCATGGCCGAAGCGGCTATGGAGTGGATCCGGATGTGCATCGGGAAGGATTTCTATAGCGTAGTGGTTTCCCTTAAGTCCAGCAACACTGTAGTCATGACCCAGGCTTACAGGGAACTTTCCGCGATGATGCAGGAAGAAGGAGTTGTCTTCCCGCTCCATGTCGGGGTGACTGAGGCCGGAAACGGAGACTCCGGCAGGATGAAATCCTGTGTCGGCTGTTCAGCCCTCCTCTCTGAAGGAATCGGTGACACCATCAGGGTCTCACTTACGGAGGACCCGCAGGCGGAACTGCCCGTCGCAAGATACCTGTCTGACAGGTACGGTCGCAGGCTCTACTCTTCCCTCGTCCAGGTAAAGGTGGAGGAGCGAGTGGCATATGCAAGATATGAAGCTCCTTCCAGGGAGCGGCTCATATGTGACCTTTCCTGCGATTTCGGAAAGATGCTCCTGGAAGGGAATATTGACGACGTGAAGATTAGCGGATCATATATCTCTGACGGACAATCGGTTCCTTTGGACGGATCCCCTTTTGCCGCCTATCTTGAGGATGAACTCCTGCAGGCGACACGCCGCAGGTTCTACAGGCCCGAGTACATTGCATGCCCGGGATGCGGACGGACCATGTACAATCTCCAGAAAGCGTTCGAGGATGTGAAGGAGGCCACTTCCGGGATGAAAGATGTCGTCATCGCAGTGATGGGATGCATAGTGAACGGTCCCGGCGAAATGGCAGATGCCGACTGGGGCTATGTTGGAGAAGGGGCTGGCAAAGTCTCTATCTATCACGGCAAGGTTCCCGTGAGGAGACATGTCCCGGAATCGGAAGCCGTGTCCCTGCTGGTCAGTCTGATACAGGAGAGTCAGCAGCAGGAGGGTTGAGCAACTTTACCATCACCTTGTCGATCCTGGCTCCGTCCATGTCCACTACTTCAAGGGAAAATCCTTTCCATGTGATGTCCTCCCCTGCCTGGGGTACGTGCTCGAGTTGATCGAGGATGAGTCCTCCGACGGTTGTGAAATCGTATTCTTCGATGTTGTCTTCCCTGTCAAAGTAGGTCAGGAAATCAAAAATCGAGCACTGGCCGTCCACCAGCCAGCTTTCCCCGTCTTTGCGGGCGATGATGTCCGGATCCCTCTTGTTCTGTTCAGCCTCGTTCCCGACGAGTGCATCCAGGATGTCCTTCAGTGAGATTATTCCGGCCAACGATCCGAATTCGTCGCAGACAAGAGCCCTGTGGATTCGGCTCTTGTTCATCTGCTCAAGGACGGAATAGACGCTCATGTTCTCGTGGACATAATCCGGCTTGCGCATCATCTTCCTGACATTGAAGGGGGCATTGAGGCGTATGGCGCGTACATAGTCCTTTATCGAGAGGACCCCGATGACATGGTCGAGGTCTCCGTCAACTACAGGATACTGCTCGAAGATTGAATTCTCTATGGACTTGATGATGTCCGCTTCACTGTCATTCACGTCAATGAAGACAATGTCATCCCTCAAGGTCATTATGGTTCCGACACTGAGGTCTCCAAGGGTGAACACCCTTTCGACGATGTCCTGCTCGACCGGGGAAACGACCCCGTCATCAGTCCCTTCATCAACTATGGAGCGGATCTCATCCTCAGTGACCTTGCTCTCTTCCTGCTTGACTCCCATGATCTTTGCGAAGAATGCGGTGCTCTTGGCCAGGAACCTGACAAAAGGACTCGCAATCTTCGAGAGGAGGGTCATAAGGGGGGCCACCCTCTTGGTTACCTTTTCAGGATTGGAGAGGGCGATCCTCTTGGGAAGCAGCTCCCCGAACAGGATCATGAAGTAAGTGACTATCAGCACCACGACAATGTGCGAGATGGCTGAAGCTGTGGATGCTCCCATCCCGGTACGCAGGAGCAGTGCGGTCAGTGACCTTGTGATGGATGCTCCGGAAAAGATACCTGACAGGATGCCGACGAGAGTGACTCCTATCTGGACTGTCGAAAGGAAAATGTCTTGTTGCTGAAGAAGTTTAAGGGCGTTGCGCGCCTTAAGGTCCCCGCTCTCGCTCTGGGCCGCCAGCTTGGATTTCCTGGATGAGAGCATGGCGGCTTCCGCCATGGACAGGATCCCGTTCAAGACTATCAGGGCGAGTATCAGTATTGCTTCTGTCATGACCCTACAGCTCAGCTATTACTGTTTCGCATGCCCTGACCAGGTCGCCCGGTTTGACCTTGACCTTTGCATCAAGGGGGAGGAACATGTCAATCCTCGAGCCGAATTTGATGATGCCC
>CADCQP010000219.1 GCA_902803535.1 uncultured Bacteroidia bacterium
AAAGGCTCGGCTATTCAACGCCATATGAACAATATAAATTATTAACTCAGATTGACGAATCAGTTGCATTTCACACTTGAATTCACGCGACCCCTGCCACTATGTTTAAAGCAGTAAGTACCAGCTATTTGTGCTCCACCACCTTATTTCCGGGTATCGCGGTAGTTGGCCAGAAGGCCTTCGTAGCCTTCGATGCCGGCCGGCTCGCCAAGGATTACCTTACAGTATTTCATGTCAAGGACATCGTAGATGGCAGCCTGGTGAGGCATCGCAGCCTTGAAGCGGTCGAAGTCCTTATTGGAGGGGTTGCACCACTGAACCTCGCTGAGTGCAGCTGCGCGGGGCAGGAGCTGATACTCCAGGTGGTCATTGGTAGAGATGTATTCAGTCCAGAGATTGGCCTGTACTCCGAGGATGTGCTTCTGAGCCTCTTCGGGAATGCCCTTGCAGGGTTCGCAGACATATGTGGTGTCAACAGGCAGGTAGCCTCCGATGCACAGCGGCTCCCTCTCCTTGTCCTTGGTCTGGTAGTAGTCGATGTACATGTAGGTGTTGGGGGACATGATGACGTCGAATCCCCTCTTTGCAGCCTCGACTCCGCCCTTGACGCCGCGCCATGACATGACGGTGGCACCTTCGGCCAGGTCACCCTCAAGGATCTCGTCCCAGCCGACGATCTTGCGCCCATGGTCATTGACGAATTTCTGGACACGTGCGGTGACATAGTTCTGGAGCTGCTGCTCAGCGGTCAGGCCGTCCTTGTCCCTGAGGCCGAGCTGGCGGATGCGACGCTGGCAGTCAGGGCATTTCTTCCATTCCGCCTTCGGGCACTCGTCACCGCCTATGTCGATGTACTTGCCCGGGAAGAGCTCCATGACCTCGGTGAGGACGTCCTCGATGAACTTGAATGTGGTTTCCTTGCCGGGGCAGAGGACCTCGGTAGCGATACCCCACCTGCTGCGGACGCTGTAAGGCCCGCCGGTGCAGCCCAGCTCAGGATAAGAGGCCAGGGCGGCTACCATGTGTCCGGGGAGGTCGATCTCAGGCATGACGGTGATGCCGAGCTTCTGGGCATATGCCACGACGTCCCTGATCTGGTCCTGGGTGTAGAATCCGCCGTAGCGGGTGTGGTCATAACCGGCTTTCGCGTCATTGTTGGCTCCGATCTTGGTGGAATCCCTCCAGGCGCCTATTTCAGTGAGCTTGGGATACTTCTTGATCTCGATCCTCCAGCCCTGGTCTTCGGACAGGTGCCAGTGGAAGGTGTTCATCTTGTAGATGGCCATAAGGTCGAGATACCTCTTGACCTCCTCGACACTGAAGAAGTGACGGCAGACATCAAGCATAAGTCCCCTGTAGCCGAACCTCGGGGAGTCCTTGATGCTGACGCACGGCAGAACCCATGCGGCCTTGGAAGCCTTGGCCTTGCCGAAATACTCGGGGGGAAGCATCTGGCCTATGGTCTGGGTCGCGAAGCGTACGCCCGCAGCGGTTGAAGCCTTTACCACCACCAGCTTCTTGGAGACGTCGATGGTGTAGGCCTCGGGGTCCAGTCCGGAGTCGGAAAGGAAGCATATGCCTTTCTTGACCGGGGTCTCGGAATAATGACTGGCCCTTCCGGTGACCGTTGTGAGTTTCGTGGCGAAATCCATTACCCATTCGCGGGCTTCCTTGTCGAGTTCGGGAGCGGCGTAAACCTTCGCACCGGCGACTTTGAATGCGCCGTCGTTGACGGTTATGTCATTGGGCATTGGGACGATGGAGATCTCTCCTGGCTGCTGCGTGCACGATCCCGCGATGAAAAGCAGGACGCCTGCAGTAAGTAAGCAAATGATTTTTTTCATGATAGGGTTTTCCTGTGTCCTAGTGATATTTCGCGAATTTAATAAAAAATTATTGAGTATCTTTGAAAAATATTAACAATCGCACGGATGCGTCTGCCGGCACTCATAGCATGTTTCCTGTTGTCCATCGTATCATATGCATGGGCAGCCGGGACGGTGCCTGCCGGGCAGGAGCCGAAGAAGGTGGAGATGCGCAAAGGGGCTTTCAACGCTGCGGGGAAGGGGTTCTACCTGGATCCGCGCATGGATTCGCTGAGCCAGGTCTCGGCAGCAACGCTCGCAGGCAGGCTCTCTCTGGTGAGCGGCAAGATAAGTACTGTCGTGACAGGCGTTTCCGCTGCAGCTGAGCCTCCGGACAAGGGGCTGGTCTTCCTTGTGGACCCCGATCAGGCTTCAGAGGCCTTCAAGCTGGACATCACCCCAGCGAGGCTGCTCGTAAAGGCAAGCGATACACGCGGCTTCATATATGCCGTACAGACCGTGATGCAGATGATGCCCCCCGAGGTGTCCGAACGGGTGGCGAATGTCCTCCCGAGGATTCCCGTGCCCTGCGCGCTGGTGGAGGACTGGCAGGATGAGGCAGAGCGCAAGCACGAGATAGACTGCGTGTCACAGTGGCTCGAACCATCCGCGCTCCGCGACAGCCTCGCGCATATGGTCCGCGACCGGAAAAACGTCCTCGTATGGCGCATGCGTGATTCCAGGAGCTGGATGAAGGCGCTTGCGTCCGATCCGGCCCTCGCCGAAAAATGGGCATATGCCGCTTTTTCCGGCAATGCCACCCGAGAAGGCGACTTCTACACGGATGAGCAGATCGCTCAGGTGCTGAGCGCCGCAAAGTCATATGCAATAGAAGTTTATCAAATCATTTATTAATATGAAAAACATCCTGATTATTTCTCTCTGTGCACTGGCGGTCCTCCTGCTTGTAAGCGGATGCGGCCGTTCCAAAAAGGCCGCCGAGGCTGCAAAGGCACAGGCAAAAGCTGATTCAATTGAAATGGCAAGATTAGATTCCATCAAGGCTGCCGACGATGCCGCCAGGCAGGCCAAGGCAAAGGCCCTTCTCGCCACAATGGGCGAGGAACCGGTGTTCAACATAGTCACCACTATGGGGAACATCAAGGTGAAACTCTACAAGAAGACCCCCCTTCACAGGCAGAACTTCGCAAAGCTGGCCCTGGAAGGCTATTATGATTCCCTGCTCTTCCACAGGGTGATCTACGGATTCATGATCCAGGGAGGAGACCCCCTGACCAAGGACCCGGCACAGGCTCCCAGGTACGGCACCGGCGGTCCGGGATACACCGTCCCAGCTGAGTTCGTCCCCGAGTACAAGCACAAGAAGGGCGCCCTCGCAGCCGCCCGCCGCGGCGATGCAGCCAATCCCATGAAGGAGTCTTCCGGTTCCCAGTTCTACCTGGTCCAGGACGCCCAGTCCTGCGCTGCCCTTGACGGAGACTACACTGTCTTCGGAGAGACTGTCGAGGGCCTCGACGTGATCGACAAGATCGCCCAGGTTGAAACCGACCAGAGGGACAAACCACTGAAGGATGTCCGCATCCTCAGGATCGAATTAGAAGGCGCAAACTAAGACAAAAACCTATTTTTTAAACGTTTCGACAAGTTATCCGACCATTTGATAATATTTTTTATTTCAACGTTTGGATATCTCTATAAATAGATTTAAATTTGCAATCGAATAGTTTTTTCATAGGTTAAGTTTTAGGTTAGAATTGCTGTAGCCCCCGGCTGTGAAGCCCGGGGCTACTAATTTTTTCTGCGGTTCCCGTTACGATTCCTTCCCTTGTCTACAGAATGATCCGGATTGGGTGCCAGAGCCTGTCAGTAGAGAAGCAGGCCGGCGATGCCGCCGCATATGATTATGAGGATGGGATTGGCCCTGAAGAGGCCTGCGACCATTGCCGCACCGAACAGGAGCCAGCTTTTCCAATCGATGAAATTGTCGGCAAGAACGCTTACCGTCGGAGAAGACAGCAGGGGAGTGCCGCTCCAGGAGGTCTTGATTATCAGGAGGACCGCGGCGGCGCCGATGAGTCCGGCCACGGCGGGGCGCACCCATCCCATCACTCCGGCGAAGATCCTGCTGCCCTTTACTTTCTGGTAGAACCGGACCATCATGAGCACTATCAGGAAGGACGGCAGCATGAGTGCGAAAGTGGACCAGCACGAACCAAGGATGCTGAGCATATGCCCGGCTCCTGCGGTATTGAGCACGTCGTATCCGACATATGTCGCGCAGTTGATCCCGACCGGCCCGGGAGTCATCTGGGATATGGCGACTATGTTGGTGAACTCGCTCTCGGTCAGCCACGCGTGCGCCGTGACCACCTGGGTCTGGATGAGCGAGAGCATGGCATATCCTCCGCCGAAGGTGAAAATGCCGATGACGAAGAAGGTGGAGAAAAGCTGCAGGTAAAGGAGGAGGATGTCGCTCATTTCCCGCGGCCCTCCCCGTGCCTGTTGCAGTCCCTGTGTTCTTTCCACATTGTGAATGCCGTAGCCAGAACCAAGATCACCATCAGGATGTAGATCGGCGAGATGCCTGCGAAAGCGACCAGGACCAGCGAGACCAGGGAAATCGCCCATGCCCACCAGGTCTTGTTGTTGCGTCTTGCCATCCTTATCATCGGAACGGCGATAAGTGAGATCACTACAGGACGAATGCCGCTGAAAATCCTGATAACCACGGGATTGTCGGCATATGCCGTGAACAGCATCGCTATCAGGAGGATGGATATGAATGACGGGAGGACGGTCCCGATTGTAGCTATGATGCTGCCTTTTACTCCGCGGAGGCGGTATCCGGCAAAGATGGACATGTTCACCGCCAGGATACCAGGGGCACTCTGGCAGAGGGCGACTATGTCCTGGAACTCGGTTTCGCTGATCCAGCCCCTCTTGTCGAGTTCGTTCTGGATGATGGGGATCATGGCATAGCCACCGCCTATGGTGAAGCCTCCGATCTTGGCGAAAACCTTGAATATGCTGAATAAGGATACCATATTTTCTTGTGCGGATGCAAAGGTAATACAAAAAAGTGCAAAAAACTCGCAAAAAATTTTTGCCGGGACAGAAAAGATGTTTATCTTTGCAGTCCCGTTTTTGAGAAATGGGGTCAGTTCATTGAAAAATCTGGGAGACAAGTACAAGACAAGTAACAGCAAGTCCTTGTGCGAACAAGGACAGATTCGAGAGCGTTGATTTCTTTAAGAAGATTCGGACGGGACAGACTCAGGAATATAAAAAAATATACCAAGAAGAGTTTGATCCTGGCTCAGGATGAACGCTAGCGGCAGGC
>CADCQP010000220.1 GCA_902803535.1 uncultured Bacteroidia bacterium
CTCATCCAGGACTTTGTCTGCGACGACCTGTCCAACTGGTACGTCCGCCTGAACCGCAAACGCTACTGGGGCGGCAACATGGACCAGGACAAGCTTTCGGCCTACCAGACGCTTTACAAGGCCCTGGTGGATGTGGCCGTCCTGGCTGCCCCCATCGCTCCATTCTACATGGACCAGCTCTACACCGACCTTGTGAAGGACGGAGAGGAAAGCGTCCACCTGGCCCTCATGCCCGAGCCGGACACCACCCTCATCGACCATGACCTCGAGGAGAGGATGAACCTCGCCCAGAAAGCAGTGTCGATGGTGCTCGCCCTTCGCCGCAAAGTCGGGATAAAGGTCCGCCAGCCCCTGTCCAGGATGCTGGTTCCGGTCATCTCTGAGAACGTCCGCCGCCAGCTTGAGCAGGTCCGTCCGGTCATCCTCAGCGAAGTCAACGTAAAGGAAATGGAGTTCATCTCCGATACCACCGGGATCATCACCAAGAAGATCAAGCCCAATTTCAAGACCCTCGGCAAAGTCTATGGCAAGAACATGAAAGAGCTTGCCGCTGCATTCGCAGGCTTCTCACAGGAGGAGATCACCCGTATCCAGAATGCTGCGACACTCGGACAGACATATGTCTTCGAGGCTCCGTTCGGACAGGTTACCCTGAATCCGGAGGACAGTTTCATCACCTCGGAAGACATGCCGGGATGGCTCGTGGCAAGTGAAGGAGCCCTGACCGCAGCGCTCGACATAAATATCACTGAAGACCTTAAGAATGAGGGTGTTGCCAGGGAACTTATCAACAGGATACAAAATATCCGAAAAGACAGTGGATTTGCGCTGACAGATAAAGTAAAAGTTACTATATTTGCAGACGAAAGCACTTATGAAGAGATATCATCTTCTCTGGCTAAGTTCGGGGAGTATGTTTGTTCCCAGACACTTGCTCTTGCAATAGGACTTGAAAGAGCCGATGGTGCCGAAGTTGCCGGAACCGTGCAGACGGAATGGGATGACACTACCCTTGGACTCAAGGTGGAGAAGGCCGACTAAAAAGACTTGAGCCATGGCAGACGAGATTAACGACAAAATGAATGCACCTCAGCTGAAGACACGTTTCAGCGACGAGGAACTCGATGAATTCAAGGTCATCATCAAAGACATGCTGGACAAGGCACGTGCTGAATATGACACCCTTCGCAAGGTGGTCATGCATAACGGCAGCAATGACATCGAGGACACCACTCCATCCTTCAAGACAGTTGAGGACGACGGTGCCAACCAGCGTGCTAAAGAAGAAGCGAGCCAGCTTGCGCAGCGCCAGTACCAGTTCATCCAGAAACTGGAAGCGGCTCTCGCCAGGATCGAGAACAAGACCTACGGCATATGCCGTGTCACAGGGAAACTGATCCCCAAGGAAAGGCTCCGCCTCGTACCTCACGCAACCCTCTCTGTTGAAGGTAAGGAACTTCTGGCCAAGAGAGGCAAGAAATGAAATCCTCCAAGGGCACAAACATGATCATCCTCGGAGCAATCCTTGTGGTGATCGATCAAGTTATCAAGATTCTCGTCAAGACCAATATGGTTATTGGCGAGAATTTTTCTGTCTTCGGTGACTGGTTCCGCATCCTTTTCATCGAGAATGAGGGGATGGCTTTCGGTATGAAGTTCGGCGGCCTGACCGGGAAACTCCTGCTTTCCCTTTTCAGGGTAGCCCTGTTCACCTTCCTCTGCTGGTGGATCCGCCGGCTCTCCAAGAGGGAGGATGTCCCGACCGGGGTCCTTACCGGCCTCACCCTTATCACTGCCGGAGCCCTCGGGAACATCATCGACAGCCTTTTCTACGGAGTGGTCTTCTCCGCATCGACCAGCACCACGGTCGCAGCATTCGGGGGACACTATGCCCCGTTCCTGTTCGGTAAAGTGGTGGATATGTTTTACTTCCCGCTGTTCACCTGGCCGGACTGGGTCCCGCTGGTCGGCGGCGACATCTTTTTCGAACCGGTGTTCAACTTTGCCGACAGCTGCGTAACCATCGGCGCGTTCTACCTGATCCTCTTCCAGTGGAAGTTCTTCATGAAGGAAGACTGACGTTCACCGTTGACTGGACCGGACACTCCTCATGCGTCGACGGCTTCCCAAGTTCCCCGTCACGCACGGTTTTGCCTGTTTTTGTGCTCGACTGAGACCTTTGGATCTCACTCGAGCATATTTTAACGTTTTATCATGCGCGACGGGGAACCTTTGAACTCGTATTGATTATTTAAAATTCATTTTTTAGCTTTACGGAGAAACTGATTTTACACTCTTATGCTCCGCTCCCTCAAAACACTATTTCGTTTTTTTATTCTTCCTGCCTCTGGTCTGCCAGGCCGGAAGCCCTGGACCGACCCGGCAGGAACTGCTGCAGAGAAGAGACTCGATAAAGCGGTCGAGGCTGGCTAATTTGGATGCACAAGATGTTACAATACATCTAGCGCTATGCTACAAGGAATCACTCCCCATTTTAACCATATCATATAAAAACA
>CADCQP010000221.1 GCA_902803535.1 uncultured Bacteroidia bacterium
CTCCGGAGAGGAGGCTGCTATTGTTAAGGAACTCTCGGCGAAGGATATGATCTCTTCCCTCAATGCGAAGGACCTCATGGCTGAGATTAAAGACGGCAAGGGCCGCGTCTTCTTCCGGAACCTTTCCTCTGCCCAGCTGACCCTCAAGAGGGATGACAAGCAGGTCTTCTCCACTGTCGTGAAGAACCCGGTGAAGAGTTTCTATGTCTTTGACACCGTTGCAGTTGACCTCCCGATTGTGGATGACGGGAATTATGTCCTTAATGTTAAGGAAGGCAAGGTCGAAGCTGCCGGATCATATGAAAAATACACTGTTTCTCTGGCGCAGAGGCGCAATTCCAAGGGTATAGGCATATATGCGACGGACTACCTGACCGGTGAACCTCTGAAGAAGGTCGATGTCAAGATGACCCGCAGCGGGAACACCGTCGCTACGGCGAAGGATTTCACCCTCGGGGAAGGGTTTACCCAGCTTCCTGCTGATTTCCAGAAAGTTCCGGACAGCAGGGCATGGCATGAACTCAGCGTATCCTTCAAGGACAAGGACGGCATCCTGAGGAAAAGCAACGGACTGGGGCTCGGGCGCGGCTGGCTTCCGGGGACCTCATCCCTCAGCGACGGCTACTATGTCAAGGTCATGACCGACCGCGGGGCCTACAATCCCGGGGACACCTTACATTACAAGGCGATCCTCTATCATGGGGACATGGTAGAGAAGGTCGGTGTCGTGACTGAGAGCACGAATGTCAAAGTGGAGTTCAGGGATTCCGAAGGGAATGTCATAGGTACTTCTTCGCTGATGTCCAATGAGTTCGGCTCAGTGGCAGGGGAGTTCCCGATCCCGGAGGGACTGCGCGGGGGAATGTTCAGCCTCGAAGTGCGTCCTTCAAAGTGGAAGAATTCGGGGAGCAGGAGAGTAAGGGTGGACGAATTCGTCCTTCCCACGTTCGACGCGGAGTTCGAAAACATAGACAGGCTCCTCCTTCCGGGAGACAGCGTCGAGGTGAAAGGGAAGCTCACAAGCTACACCGGCCACAGCCTGTCCGCGGCGAAACTGGCATATGTAGTTACCGATAACGGGAAAGTGCTCACCGAGGGGAGCATGAATCCCTCGCAGGACGGGACGTTCTCCATAGGTTTCAAGGCGACGGACGAGCAGTACCAGCACATCGAGGTCAAGGTGACTGTGACGGACCAGAGCGGCGAGACATGGGAATTCAGTAGATATGTGTTCATAAGTACATATCTGTCAATTTCTTCCGAGCTACTGAACGGCGTGGATGCCAAAGTTGCCCTCGCCGGGGAAGAGAATTCTTTCCCGGTCCGCAGGCCGTGGCGTCCCGTCCCCGTCTCATCCGGGGTCGGAGTCGTGGATGAACCTCAGGCCTGTTTCAGGCTGTCCGTCAGGAACAATGACGGTGAAGTCGTACCGCTGAAGATATCCTACAGGCTCCTGGACGAGAAGGGCAAGGAGCTGTCTTCCGGTGAAGTCGAATCCGGCGACACCCTGAAACTGCGCACTGACGGGGGATTGTTCACCCTTGAAACGGAAGCGTCAGTTGACAGGTCGCTGGTGCCTTCCTCCGTCCAGCTTTCTCCCAACGACCTCAAGGCCACATACAAGCACAGGTTCATCCGTGTCGTACCCGGTTCAGGGACACTGGATGCACCGGTCGAGGCCTATTTCCGGGCATATGGACGTGAAACGGAGACCGGAGCCCCCATCAAGATGGAGATCGGAGGTACGGAAGGACCGATCTGGGCCGTGGTGGAAGTATATGGCGAAAATTATAATCTCCTCGAGCGCCAGGCAGTGCACGTGAGCGGCGGCCGTGGCAGCGGAAACTCCCTCAAGACAATAGAATACACCTACAAGGAAGCATGGCCCGACGCCGTGGCGGTGAATGTGTTCTGGTTCCGCAGCGGCCGTTCCCGCAGCTATAATCATATGTGGAAGCGGATCAGGCACAACCTCGACCTGCCGCTGGAGTTCTCCTCGTTTGAGGACAAGACCCTGCCTGCATCCAGGCACACATTTACGCTGAAGACCGCTCCCGGGGTGGAAGTCCTGGCTGCAGTCTTTGACAAGAGCACGGAGAGGATTGCTTCCAATTCCTGGGGGACTGTCCGTATGAGGGATTTCTCCGTCTCGGCGCCTTCGGTGGACCCTGTGCCGGGACATGTCGGCGGCAGTGTGGCCAATTTCGGATATGTTCACAAAGAGTCCATGGCGCGCGGCGGAGTACTCATGTCCAAGGCGTCAGTCAACATGGCCGCCATCCAGATGGACGATGCGGCCCCGATGGCGTATGAGACAGCGGAAGCGGTTGAGGAAGAGGTCGCTGTCGGTGCGACTTTCGACGCGATGTCCGAAGATGAGGCCAAGGATGTGGACATCTCCGGGGTCGCCATGAGGTCGAACTTCGCCAACATGCTGACGTTCCAGCCCTTCCTCCGCTCCGACGGGCAGGGGAGACTGTCCTTTGACTTCACGACTTCCGACAAGCTTTCTACATATGTAGTGGCCCTTTATGCCCACGACAAGGATATGCGCAACGCGACCCTTCGCCGCGAAACGGTCGTTACCCTTCCGGTCAAGGTCTCAGTCGCGCAGCCGGCCTATCTCTATGCAGGCGACAGCTATTCCATCGCCGTGGCCGTGTCCTCGGTGTCCGACACCCCTGTCCGCGGGAAGCTGATACTCAGCCAGTATCCAACACTTGACTGTGAAGGGACTGAGCCGGTTGCCGTCAACGGCTATGATGTGGAAGTTCCCGCCGGAGGGAACCTGTCGCGTTCTTTCGACATCAAGGTCCCCTCTGCAGGCGCAGGGGAGATAGGCCTGAAGGCAGCCTTCGTCGCAGAGGGATTCTCGGACGGGGTCAAGGTCGGGATCCCAGTCAGGGAAGCCGCCCAGGAACTTACGGAATCCCATTCGGCTGTCCTGCTGCCCGGCATGGACAAGGAAGCCCTGGTTAAAGGACTTCGCGATGCTTTCGTGAACACTTCGTCATACGGCGCAGAATACAAGGAAATCAGCGTGATCGACATGGTCCGGGATGCCCTTCCGTCGAAGGTAGAGCCCGAATCGGACAATGTACTGGCCCTTTCCGAGGCTTTGTATGTGAGGCTCCTGTCGCGCCAGATTGCCCGGAAATACGGTATAGAGCAGCCCGGAACCACATATGAGATTTCCGACGACGAACTCTTCGGGAAGGTAATGGCTTGCCGCAACTCCGACGGCGGTTTCGGCTGGTTCGAGGGGATGCATTCTTCACCGGTCATCACGGCCGTGATGCTGGAGCGCTTCGCCAAGATGCCCGAGGATGCCCCGTCAGTGGACTTGACTTCCAGTGTCAAGTACCTGGACAATAATCAGTTCGATTATGAGCGGCCTTACTGGTGCGGTGGCCTTTCATATGCCCAGTACCTCTATGTTCGCTCCATCTATCCGGATGTGAGGTTCGAGGTGAAAGGCAGTGGGAACCTGTTTACCAAGCGGATGAACGAATTCCAGAAATGGGTCCGCGATTATCTGGTGCCCAAGAAGGAGCGTGGCCTGAACGGAAGGATCCTGGACAAGGCCAGAAGGCTCAAGACCCTTTCAAACCTGACAGCCTCCGACACGGGAATCGCCCTTGCAAAGGCATGGGGAGTGACTCTCGGAACCTCGCGCAAGCTGTCATCATCGCTCGATGCAGACATTGAATCCCTGCTTGAATATGCAGTGGACCACAAGGACGGCGGAATGTATTTCCCGAACGCGGTGATGCCGTGGCGCGGGCTCCTCGAAAGCGAGGCATATGCCCATTCGATGCTTGCGGACCTCTTTACCGCGTACGGTTCTTCCTCAAGGGGAAAGGCGTCTTCCCGCGGTGCTGAATGCCTGAAGGTTGCGGACGGAGTGCGCATATGGCTGATGCTACAGAAGGAGACCCAGCACTGGGACGCCGATCCTGCGTTCGTGGATGCTGTGAACACCGTTATGACCGGTTCGGACGAGGTCAAGGCGACCCGGGTCCTGGTGATGACGAAGTCTTACCGGAAGCCGTTTGACGGGATCAAGGCTGCCGGCAACGGATTCCGTATCGAGAGGCGTTTCTTCAGGGAGGTTAC
>CADCQP010000222.1 GCA_902803535.1 uncultured Bacteroidia bacterium
CAGCGACATCCCGGATTGTTACCCCCGGGGAAACTATTGGCCGTTCTTTCATGATATACAAATATAAAAATACTGAATCAGCAAAAGATATTTTAAAGATGTAAAATGTTCTACTGATTACCTGTGTTTGAGACGAGGCTTTTTTTTCGTATATTTGTGCCCATAATTTTCAGAAAATGAGCATTCAGCAGGAAAACATCGAAAAACTTGTCGAAAGACGTGCCAAAGCCAGGCTTGGCGGGGGCGCGAAGCGAATCGACGCACAACATGCCAAAGGGAAGCTCACTGCAAGGGAAAGGCTTGCTTTGCTTCTTGATGAGGGCAGTTTTGAGGAATATGACATGTTCGTCCAGCACCGCTGCACCAATTTCGGAATGGAGAAGTCCCACACTGACGGGGACGGAGTCGTTACGGGTTGCGGTACGATAGACGGAAGGCTGGTCTATGTCTATGCACAGGATTTCACGGTTTCGGGAGGTTCCCTTTCCAAGACCATGTCCGAGAAGATATGCAAGGTGATGGATATGGCCGCGAGGGCCGGTGCTCCGTGCATCGGACTGAATGATTCAGGCGGAGCCAGGATCCAGGAAGGAATCGACGCACTTGCAGGATATGGTGAGATATTCGAGCGCAACATCCTCTATTCCGGAGTCGTACCGCAGATCAGCGGTATTTTCGGACCTTGCGCAGGCGGTGCGGTTTACTCCCCCGCCCTCACCGACTTCACCGTAATGGTAAAGAACACGTCTTACATGTATCTTACCGGACCGGCGGTAGTCAAGAGCGTCCTCGGCGAAGATGTCAGCCATGAGGAACTCGGAGGCGCTACCGTCCACTCCTCAAAGAGCGGCGTTGCAGACTTCGCTGCCGAGAATGAGCAGGAAGGTATCCAGACTATCAAGGAACTCCTCTCCTATCTTCCCCAGAACAACATGGAAGAGGCTCCCATGGTGGCGACCAATGACCCGCTTTCAAGAGTTGATGATGCCCTGAACCAGATAGTTCCGGACAACCCGAACAAGCCGTATGACATGTACAGGGTCATTTCCGGGATCGTGGATGACGGAAAATTCTTCGAGGTCCACAAGAATTTCGCCAAGAACATCATAGTCGGATTCGCACATATGAACGGCCGCAGCGTGGGTATAGTGGCTAACCAGCCGAATGTACTCGCCGGCTCGCTTGACATCAATGCTTCCCGCAAGGGTGCGAGGTTCGTGCGTTTCTGCGACGCTTTCAATATTCCCATCGTGACGCTGGTGGATGTCCCGGGATTCCTTCCCGGCACCCAGCAGGAGTACGGTGCTGTCATCACCAATGGCGCCAAACTGCTTTATGCATATGGCGAGGCTACCGTTCCGAAGGTTACGGTGACTCTCCGCAAGGCATATGGCGGAGCACACATTGTCATGAGCTGCAAGCAGCTGCGCGGTGACCTCAACTACGCATGGCCCTCCGCCGAAATCGCGGTAATGGGTTCTGCGGGTGCGGTCAACGTGCTTTATGCCAAGGACCTCAAGTCCATCGAGGATCCCGCTGACAAGGCTACGGTTGCGGACAAGAAGAAGGCAGAATACGAAGAGCTGTTCAGCAATCCTTACCAGGCTGCCCAGAAGGGTTATGTCGATGATGTCATCGAACCCCGCAACACCAGGTTCCGCGTAATCAGGGCTCTTGAATCCCTTGCAGGCAAGAAGCAGTCACTGCCCGCCAAGAAACATGACAATCTTCCACTGTAAGCATATGTCAGTAAAGAAATTGTTCCTTCTGGTCCCGGCTCTGGCCGCCTCCCTTTTCGCTGGCGCCCAGAACGTGTCCGATCTCATCATATCCGAGGTGATGCCCGTGCCGGACAGCACTTCCCTGGTTGATGATTTCGGCGCCAGGAACGGATGGGTGGAGATTTTCAATACATCGCAGGGAACGGTCAATTTCGGAGGCTGCTATCTGACCGACGACCGCAGCGACCTGCGCAAGAGCATGATTTCCGGCCTGGACCGCTCGACGAGGCTTGGACCGCGCCAGTGCGTGGTCTTCTACGCCAGCGGCGACCAGAGCAACGGAACCTTCTACACTTCTTTCAAGCTTCGCAGGGGAACTACCATCTATCTTGTCAGCAATGACGGAAGGACCCTGGTCGATTCCCTTGTCATTCCTTCTGATGTTCCGGCCGGGAAGTCGCTTGCCAAGTTTGCCAATGACAACAAGGCTATCGTGTTCGACGAGTGCAAGCTTTCCGATCCTACTCCCAAGGCTTACAATGCCGGTGGAAAGACCGAAAGCGGTGCCAGGAGGCTGGCCCGTGAAGACCCGCATGGATTTACCCTTACCCTTGTGTCGGTTTCCGTAGTCTTCTGTGCGCTTCTGATACTCTGGTGGCTTTTCGCCGCCATGTTCCAGTCCGCGAACAAGAAACACCGTGCCACACTTGCAGGCCAGGACCAGAAAAAGGCTCCTGCGCCCAAGGGTGACGTAAACGGAGAGATCGCCGCTGCCATTGCGATGGCCCTCGGATCCGGATCGGAAGATGAGGTCGCCGCCGCGATAGGCATGGCATTGGACCAGTGGCTTTCGGACACTGTCCACGACACAGAGAGCTTCGTGGTTACGATCCGTCGCGACGGCCAGTCCATGTGGAACAACAAGGCATTGAATTTCAGGAATTATCAAAGATAAATACATTAAAAAATGAAAACATATAAGTACAAGATCAACGGCAACGACTACGAGGTTACTGTCAATGGAATTGAAGGCAATATAGCTGATGTCAC
>CADCQP010000223.1 GCA_902803535.1 uncultured Bacteroidia bacterium
ATTAATTGACTCCACAGTTAGTTAGCTTTGACAAAATGGCTGGAGCCATTGACCATTATTTGTCGATTATTGAAATGCTTGCTTTTTCTCGTTTGTTAAACTTATCGCACCGCTAAAACGCGATTATGGGTACCTTCTAAGTGAAAAAGTACCTGCGGCACCACATTTTATTGTAATTGAGGTTATTACAAGGCCATTTCTGAAAAAATGGTGACTAGAAAGTGACTTTTTTAGCGGTGCGAAAACACAAAAAAAGCCCCGGAAAGGGGCTTGATTGTGACTATTTGTTTGAGAAGAAAGCGCTACTTGAAGTAGTTGTATTTTGTCATGATCTTATGTACTACTTCCAGAGTGTCTGCCTTGATGTATTTCTTGAGCATGACCGGCGTCGTGTGCCCGGTGATCTTCATGATGTCGTATATGTCCATTCCGCTAAGGTACATCAGGGTCGCTCCTGTGCGCCTTGCAGTATGAGAGAGTACCAACTTGTACTTGGGTACCATCTCCTTGACGTGGCGCCCGCCTTTCGTAACCGTCACGCAGACCGGTTCGATAATCCCTGCGAGCCGGGCTATTTCCTTGATATTGTCGTTGATAAGCTGGTCAGGAAGACGTGGGATGTCATCGTTGTACTTCTCCAGGATCTTCAGCAGGGAGGGCGAACAGGGAACCGACACCTTTGTGCCGGTCTTCTGCTGGGTGATATTGATGACCTTTACTTCTTTGTCCAGGACTTTCGTGATGGTCTTCCCGGGATGCTCTGGATCCGGATCTTCGATGATCTGCCTCATCGGGACGGATTGTATCTCGTCCCTGTGGATATTGTTATAGTCGGAGATCCTCTGGGCGGTCCAGACCCCAACCATGAAGATGTCGCGGGCGATCGCGAAATCTTCAGGCATGCCGCTAAGGTCCACAGCATCAATCCTGTCGAGTTCTTCACGGGTAAGATATATGCTGTCGACGTCGATGCGGGTCCCCTTGAAGCGCTTGTCCTTGTATTTGGAGTTGTGGTGGTAGCCCTCTGCCTCTGACAGGGCCATTATCTGCTTGAGGACCTTGATGCATTTGCCGGTAGTGTTGATGGAATAGCCCTGGCTGTTCAGATATGCCGTGTAGTCCGAGTAGAACTTCAGGTCTATTTCATCGAAATCCAGGATGTGATGGATGTGCCTTTCATATTTCCGCAGGCGCTCACATGCCTGGCTGATGGCGTAGACGGTCCCTTTGGCATAGACGGTGTTCCGCTCTGTGAGCCTGGCGCCGGAGGCAATGTCGCGGCGGAACTTGGTGATGAACTTGCGGAGGTTCATCCTATCCTTCCCGGCCTCTGACATCGCGTTAGCCTCCGTCCTAATACGCTGCCTGTGAAGCTGTTCTGCGTAATAGACCTCGTTGACGATTTTCCGGACTTCTTCTTTGGTAACCGGCTTCGGACGGGTTTCTGTGGCTTCAAGTTCCTTCTTTATCCGCGCGAGTTTTTCCGTAAGTTCCATATGGTTGCGCAGGAAGTTCTGCCATGCGGTCTTGCCCCTCTTTGCGGCATTCCACTCCCGGACATCAACCTCAAAAGGTGTGGCCAGGCGGTGGTTGATTTTCTGCCTGAGGCTCTGAACGCGAACGAACAGCGTCACTAAACCGGATTTTTCTTTCGTCCGTATGAAAAATGCTACCCCATTGCCCAAAATGCTGCACCCTTCTCCAGGACCAGTTTGAATGCCTTTTCCGGAGTGGTGACTAAAATGTGACTTTTTTTATCAGTTTTTAAAAACTTCAGTAGTCTTTAGATGCCGGAAACAAGAATGGGTTTAACATGTCCCATCAAAATAAAGCAAAAAAAAACGCCGGAGCCAATTCGGCCCGGCGGCTGTAAGACCATCCTTATCCGGAAAAACCGGAAAAAGGATCTATTTGTTCACATCAGTAAGCTCGATGTCAGTCCTAGCCCTCTCGGAATAGTACGGGAGCTTGTAGGCCTCCCTGAGGAACCTGGAGGCAGCGTTGACATCACCCCTGCGGGCAGCGATGATGGCCTTCTGGTAGGCTCCATGCGGGCAGTTGCAGTTCTCGAGGACCTTTGATGCCTTGTCAAGCTGGTCGGTGAGGATGTAAGCGAGAGCCTCATTGCGTCCGCCCTGTCCTGCGAGTTCCTGGGCAGCCTTGTCATAGTTGCCTTCGAGGATGTCGAGAACGCCCTGGTTGTACTTGGCCTGCTGGTCACCGGCCTTTGCAAAGTAAGAAGCTGCGGTAGCGTTGTCTCCCTTGCGGAGGGCCAGGACACCCTTGGCATTCTGTACATCTGCATCATTAGCCTTGACCTTGTTGAATGCGGTCTCAGCCTTCCTGAGGTCACCTTGATTCAGATAGGTCACACCGAGGTTGAATTGTGCACGGTCGGAATCGTACTTGGAAACGGCCTTGTTGTAGAGCTCGATCTTCTGCTTGGTGTCATCGGTCAGTGATGCGGCCCTCAGGAGAGCTTCCTCATCAAGGACGTCTTCGTTGTCTTCGACGAGCTTCTTAAGCTCTTCCGGAGTGTAGTTCTTGTACTCGACATTGGCGATGAACCTCGCGCGGCGGAGTTCGGGAAGGACGCTGCTCTTGAGAGATGTGTAGATCTCGGACATATTCTTGATCTCGCTTTCGCGGACTGCCGGATCGCTGTACATCGACAGAACCCTGAGGATCAGGTCCTTGTCCTCGATATTGGACTTCGAGACAAGCTCCTGGAAGCCTTCCCAGTCCTGGCCTACGGAAGACACGGTAGGATCAGTGACATCCTTGCCCTTGATGATCTTGTTCCATGCCTTGTCAGCAGACTTCGAACGGTCGTTGGAGAGCTTGGTGTTGAGTTCCTCGCCACCGTCGGGAGAAGCATATGCCACGACCTCGGTACCGGTCAGGGTCTTGCGCCCGTTGTTCTTGATTTCGTCGAGTGCAGCCTGGAAATCCTTGATGGACTGGCTCTTGAGCTCACTGTTGGCGACATCGGCGCTGTTGATCTTGTAGAGGATCTGTCCCTCTGCGGTCTGCTTGATCACTTCCTGGTAGCTGTCAGCCTTGTAAGCTACGGAGCCCACTGCATTGGCGTCGCCGCCCCTGACAAGCATGTAGGTGGTGTTGCATCCGTCAGCGACTTTCTTCGTGGGGAGCTTTATGCTCTTGCTCTTGTACTTTGCTACTCCGCGCAGTTCAAGATGGGCCTGCTCCATACCTTCCGCATACTCGAAGTGGACCGGTTTGGTGATCGTGGCTCCTGCGGAAGGAACGACCTGATAGTTGTCCTTTACCTTCTCGCCCTGGAACTTGAGGGGATTCATGACAGCCTCTCCTCCGTCATACACGAGGACGGGAGTCACTTCCAGGATGGCCTTCGGGTGGAAATACTTCGCTGGATAAGTAACCGTTACGTTGGCATCCACCTGCTCGGCGACGACCTCGAGGACCTCGGGATCACATGTCACCTTCACACTTTCAGCCATTTCCGCCATCTTCTGGGCGGAAGAACAACCGACGATGGCAACGGAAAGCGCCGTGCCGGCTACGATTCTAAAAAACTTATTCATAAGATGCTTTTAAATATGGTTTATGGTTTTCCAAATCGGATTATTCGCAAATATAACCATAATTTGTTAACTTTGCTACCCGTTCTTTTTAATGGAAACGACATTTGGAAGAGAGCAGACTACAGACACTTAAGAACCGCTACGACATCATCGGCAATGACGCCGCGCTGAACCGTGCGCTTGAAACGGCAGTTGCCGTAGCCCCCACCGACCTCACCGTCCTCGTGACCGGGGAAAGCGGAGTCGGGAAAGACAACATACCCCGGATCATCCACCAGAACAGCCGCCGCAAGAACGCCAAGTTCCTGTCGCTCAACTGCGCGGCAATCCCCCAGGGGACCATTGCCTCCGAGCTTTTCGGCCATGTCAAAGGCTCCTTTACCGGGGCTGTAGAGAACCGCAAGGGCTATTTCGAGGAGGCCAACGGCGGCACCCTGTTCCTCGACGAGGTGGGAGAACTTCCCCTGGAGTACCAGGCCCAGCTCCTGAGGGTCATCCAGAGCGGCGAGTTCCTCAAGGTCGGTTCCTCCAAGGTCGAGAAGACCGACGTCAGGGTCATCGTCGCGACAAACAACAACCTCCAGTGGCAGATCGCCAAGGGCAAATTCCGCGAGGACCTATACTACCGCATCAGCGGAATCAACATAACCATGCCGGCGCTCCGCGAGCGCAAGAACGACATATACCTGCTGTTCAGGAAGTTCAGTTCCGACATGTCCGAAAAATACGGGATGCGGACCATATCCCTCACACACGACGGCATAGAGACCTTGCAGTCTTACAGGTGGCCAGGCAACATCCGGCAGCTCAAGAACTTCACCGAAGCCGTCACCACCATGGAGAACATCAACCCCTCCTCGAGGAACTTCGAGCTCAACTCCGCCGCGCTGCTGAAATACATGCCGGCCGAAGAGTCGAACCTCCCGGTGTCATTCAATCCGCAGGCGCAGGAGTCCGAAATGTCCTCATCCGACAGGGAGATGCTCGTAAAGGCCATCCTGAACCTCAAGCAGGACGTAGAGTCTTTAAAATCATATGTTTACGGAAGCGGCTCACCACTCTTGACGCACTCCGGACAGTCTCTCCCGCCAGCTTCGCCGCACATTGGCGGATCCCCGGTGACGGCCCCGCATATGCCTCATACGGGCATGTCGCAGGACGACCCCGAATGGATGCACCAGGTGCCCGACGAGCAGATCCCGTCCGAACCGGAGAGCCTCTCGCTCAAGGATGCGGAGGAAGAGCGCATACGCAAGGCGCTCGAGAAATACTCAGGCAACCGCAAGCAGGCCGCGGCCGAGCTGGGCATATCCGAACGTACCCTCTACCGCCGCCTTAAAGGAGACCTCAAATGAAAAAGTTCGCCGGACATATGCTTGCTGCGGTCATCCTGGTCCTGCTCATACAGGGCTGCGGCATCTATTCCTTCACCGGAACATCCATACAACCCGACGTCAAGACGGTCACCATCAATTACTTCGAGTACACAGCCCTTAAGGTCAATCCCTCGCTCAGCAATGAACTTACAGAAGCCCTGAAGGAGCGTTTCCGCAAGATGACCCGCCTTGAGCAGGTTGATCTGGACGGAGACCTCGAGCTCACCGGCACCGTCATAGGCTACGACGTACGCGCCACGGCCATCACCGCCGACGAGGTCGCGGCCCAGAACAGGCTTACGGTCAGCGTGAAGCTCGACTTCATGAACCGGCTCTACCCCGAAGACGATTTCAGCAAGAATTTCTCCGCATATGCCGACTACGACTCAACCAATTCGCTGGACGCGGTCGAAGCGACCCTATGCGAGGAAATAATTGACAAACTGATCGAAGACATCTTCAACGCGACAGTCGCGAACTGGTAGGCATATGAGCTCAACGATTGACATAAAGACACTTACGCTCGATGAGCTCGCCGGAGTCGTCAGCCTGTATCCCTGGTTCGGCTCCGCCCGCAGGGAACTCTGCGCCCGCATGGCCAAGATGGGAGACTGGGGAAGCGGACAATATGCCGATGCCGCCCTTTACATCGGTTCGCGGCGGATAGTGTCCGACCTGATGCGCTCAACCGTACGTAAAGACTACTCCGACAAGGACTTGAAGGAAGTCCTGAAGGCCTACATAAGCGAAAAGCCCCCGGTTGAAGAAACCAGGGAGCAGCGGCAAGGCGTCCGTGTCGTAGGCGGAGACTTCTTCTCCCAGGCCCAGTACGAGTCCGTCAGCCGCAAGGAGGACAGCATTTTCTCTACATTCGCCGCCAAATCCAAGTCCGCGCCGGAAAAATCTGAAGGATTCCTGGACGACGTGTTCTGCACCGAAACCCTCGCTGCAATCTACGTGGAACAGGGTTATTATGAGCAGGCTGCGAAAATTTATTCGAGGATGCGCTTGCTATATCCCGAAAAAAGTGCTTACTTTGCATCCCTTATCGGAAAATTGAAGTCAGACAATTAAAAAGACAGACAGAATATGACTTGGTTATTTACAACTTTGGTCGTGCTGATCATCATCGCCAGCCTCCTGCTGGTGCTCGTAGTCTTGCTGCAGAACGGCAAGGGAGAAGGCATGGCCAGCAACTTCGTGGCAGGAAACCAGGCTTTCGGCGTTCGCCAGACCGCTGACATCCTCGAGAAGGTTACCTGGGGACTTATCACCTTCATCCTCGTAGCCGCTATCATTACTTCGTTCACACTTGGCGGCAGGACCACCGGAATCGACGTCACCGACCAGATCAACCAGCAGGCAACCGAGCAGCCGGCATTCCCGACCGCTCCTATCCAGCAAGAGGCTCCTGCAACGGAAGCTCCTGCGACACAGGCACCTGCCCAGGGTAACTAAACGTCTTTAAGAGTGAATAGCCGGGCATCCACCTTCGGATGCCTCGTGCCTGCGCTAAAGCGGTTCACCCTTTTCACGAAGCTATCTGAATCAAATGATTCCTCGTCACGGCATATGTCCGCGACGAGGATTTTCTTTTCGGACTCTTTCCAGGCTACGATGTCTATTCCCTTGAGCGGGTGGCTTTTACCGGCAGGTTCCCACCATGCCCCTACATTGGAATAGCCGCCCTCCTCCTTCAGGCGTCGGCCAAAGAAGCGACGCATCACCCTGATGGAGTACATAGGCCACTCCCTGCAGGCCTCGGCAGAGGCCCTATCCGGATTGAACCCCTTGTGGTCCGGGGCGAAGCCGAATGCGAACCAGAACTCCAGCGACGGATTCAGGAAACCGTAACGTACAACCCCGCGGGACTTCCCGTCAGAAAAGACCGGGCGCATCCTTCCCAAAAGGCAGTAATCCTGTTCAAGGCGGGCAAGATGACCTCCCAGGTTTCCTGCTCCGGTACGGGCTTCAATGTCGGCCTGGGAACGGCTCCCTTGTGCAATTGACTGAAGGATGGAACAATATGATTCAGAATTCTTTCCCAGGACATCCGAAATAACTCCGTCCCAAAGCCTCCGGGATGCCGAGTGACTACTGAGGGCGCAGGAGATGACATTTCCTGCTTTCCAGCGTCCGCAGTCGTGAATCTCGGCCACGATGGAAGGCATGCCTCCAGAGACACCGAAGAGGGCCAGGGCGGAATCTGCCTTGTCAACTTCACTCCCCTCATTGAATCCAGGAATGCTTTCCAGGACAGCCCTTTGTTCAGCCAGGGTGAACGGGGCCAGCTGGATCCGCGAATCAGGATTCTTGAATGCGGCTGATGGATCCTGGTCCATCCTGCGCAGGAATGACAGGTCCGAGGTCAGCAGGACCACGTTGATGTGGGTGGAAAGCCTGTTTACTCCCCAGAGCCTGCGCATCAGGGAGAATGTTTCAGGAGACAGGTCCTGGAATTCCTTCACTATGATCGAGAACGAGACATCGTGCCCGATGTTGAAAGTGAAGTTCACGAAGTCTTCCATGCTCCTGATGTTGTCTGGCAGAGGAATCCCCATGACCTCCTCCGTCTGTGCGGCGAGGCTGTCCAGAAGCAATGCCTCGGTAATTCCCCCGGGACAGATCCACAGGCAGGGGAAACCACCCAGGGCCTCACGAACGAGCCGGGTCTTGCCGACTCCGGGCTGTCCATAGACCAATGAGAAGCGGCTGTGCTGCTGTTCGGACAGCCAGCGCATATTCCGCAGAGTGTCAAGTTCTTTGTCCCGAAAACGAAAATCCATAGTGATAAAGGTTAAGTTAACAGCCGTTGCACAAAGATATATAAGTATTCAGATATTTGCAAGTACCTCAAAAATCACGATATTTGTATGATAACACTAAACGAAATGAGAAAAACAGTATTCCTGATTGCGGTCATAACCCTGCTTGCATCCGCATGCTCCCTCAGGCATGAAGGGACATATGCCGTTCAGCCGGACAAGTCCGTGGTCTGGAGCGCGCTCTGGATCGGAGGCTCTTCCCCGGAAGATGTCCTGACCGGCTACACCGTCCTCCCGGCCCGTTACTTGCGCAAGGAGGCCCGCATTAAAGACGGGGTGACCAGCGCCCGCTTCCACATCTGCGGCCTGGGTTCGTACAAGGCTTGGATCAACGGCGAGGACATAACCTTCGACCAGGAACTGTCCCCGACCCTGTCGGATTACGACAAAAGGGTCTATTTCAATTCTTTCGATGTTACATCCCTCATCCGCAAAGGACGCAACTCCATTGCTGTCTCGCTCGGGAACGGACGTTTCCAGTCCATGAGGGTTCCCAAGAAAGGAGTCAAATTCGGCATACCGGCCCTGAAGGACTATGGCGTCCCGAGGCTCCTGTGCCAGCTTGAGGTGACTTACAAGGACGGCAGCCGTGAAGTCATAGGCAGTGACGGCAGCTGGAAAGTCACCACGGAGGGACCGATACGCGCCAACAGCGAATTCGACGGCGAGACATATGACTGCCGCATGGAGCTGGGCGCATGGACCGAGCCTGGTTACAAGGAGGACGGACGCTGGAGCGCCGCGATGATCCTCGAAGCGCCGAAGGGGCACCTTGAGCCGCAGCCGAATCCGAACATAGCCATCCAGGACATCATCAAGCCTGTTGCCATCAAGAAGGTCGGAAATGCATATGTGGTCGACATGGGCCAGAACATGGTCGGGTGGCTGCGTGTCAAGGCATCCGGCCTGGCAAAGGGAGACAGCCTGCATCTGCGTTTTGCCGAAACGAACCTCCCGGACGGATCCATCTATCTGGACAACCTCCGCGGAGCGCGGGTTCATGACGTGGTGGTCAGCGCCGGGAAGCCCATCGACTGGCATCCGGCTTTTGTCTATCATGGATTCCGTTTCGTTGAGGTTAAGGGGCTTGGACGCGAGCCGAAACTGTCTGATTTTGAGGGGCAGGTCCTTTACGACAAGATGGCCGTTACGGGCTCTTTCGAATGCTCTGACAGGGTCCTCAACACAATCTACCACAATGCCTTCCATGGCATCCGCAGCAACTATCGCGGCATCCCGACCGACTGTCCCCAGAGGGACGAACGCCAGGGCTGGCTCGGCGACAGGACGATGAACTGCTATGGGGAAAGCTACATGTTCGGGAACCGTGCCCTGTACTCCAAATGGCTTCAGGACATAGCCGACGCCCAGACCCCGGCGGGATCCATCCCCGACGTGGTTCCTCCCTACTGGGCATTCTACAGTGACAACATGACCTGGCCGGGAGCTTTCATTACGGTGGCCGACATGCTTTATGAGCGTTACGGAGACGTGGAATCCGTGGTGAAGCACTATCCTGCCATGAAAAAGTGGCTCTCCTACATGAAGGACCGCTACGGGAAAGGCGGACTCATCACCAAGGATCGCTATGGTGACCACTGCATGCCTCCCGAATCCCTTGAGCTGATCCACTCGCGAGACAAGTCCAGGATAACCTCCGGAGTGCTGATTTCCAGTTCTTTCTACTACTATCTCTGCGGGATAATGGAGAAATTCGCCCTCCTTGCCGGCCATCCGGAAGACGTTTCATTCTATGAGGCTGAAAGGGCGATAACCAAAGACGCCTACAATAAGGAATTCTTCAACGAAAAGAAGGGCAACTACAGCAACAACACTCTGACGGCCAACATGCTGTCCCTCTATTTCGGACTCGTTCCCGAGGGACGCGAACAGGATGTCTTCTCTCATGTAGTTGACATTTCTGTCGCCGGAGGCCCTCACATCAACTGCGGCCTCGTAGGAGTAATGGTGCTTATGCGTACACTCACCGAATACGGACGCCCCGACCTGGCA
>CADCQP010000224.1 GCA_902803535.1 uncultured Bacteroidia bacterium
CTTTCCGCTCCCGTTCGGGCCGGTCAGGGCCCATCTTTCGCCACGCCGGATGCAAAGGTCCAGCGGTCCGAAGATCGTCCTGGGGCCGTAGCGCAGCGCCACCTTGCGGAATTCAACCACAGGTTCCCCTTCAGCCAGGGCGTTTGAGGGAAGGTTCCGGATTGCAGATGCCATTTGCACTGGAAGTCCGGGACCTTCTGCGCCGGTCTCCACCATCCGGATGACGCGGTCGGCAAAGTCAGGGATTTCAGACTCCCGCCCCAACAGAAGGACAAGCGCAGTCCCGCCGGAAAGGGTTTCACGCAGGACCCTGCGGAACACATCCCTGGAAGGGGCATCCAGCCCGATGAAAGGATTGTCCACCACAAGCACCCTCGGGCGCTCGTTCAAATATTTGCTGAACTGATACTTACGCAGTTCCCCGCTGGAAAGGAGGACGCGGGGGTCCTTTTCGTCGGCGGCCTGCCAACGCTGCTGGAGGTAATACTCCCTGTCAGCCGTTCCGCCATAGCAATCCTTGAAAGGGATGTAACGGATGCCGCGGGACGGGTTCTCGCGGAGCCAGCGGCGGGCAAGGCTCGTCTTGCCGCATCCGTTGGGCCCGATGACTACCGTACAGCCTTCCTGGGGAAGATCCGTCATTTGTTCTCCTGCTCGAGAGTATAAGCCGAAGAACCGTCAAAACAGTGGAGGCATATGTCTTCCCTGGGAAGGCCTATGCTCTTGACGACAGCCTCTATGGTGCTGAACTTGAGCGAATCGAGGTTCAGGCGCCTGGCGATCTCGTCAACCAGGCGCTTGTGCTCCGGAGTGCTGGCGTCAGTGTATTTGTCCACGTTCTTGTTCATGTCGCCCTCGAATTCCTCGATTATCCTCCTGGTTATGAGCTCGAGCTCCGTCTTGCTCGCCGAGAAGTTGAGGAAGGGGCATCCGAACACCAGCGGAGGGCATGCGATACGCATATGCACCTCTTTCGCCCCGCTGTCATGGAGCTGCTTCGTGTTGTCGCGCAGCTGGGTCCCGCGTACTATGCTGTCGTCGCAGAAAAGGATCTTCTTCCCGCGGAGCATGTCTGAATTATGGATGAGCTTCATCTTCGCGACAAGGTCCCTTGCAGCCTGGAATGAAGGCATGAACGACCTGGACCACGTCGGGGTGTACTTCGCGACCGTCCTCATGTACGGGACTCCGTGGCCGGCGGCGTAACCGACCGCCATACCGATCCCGCTGTCAGGGATTCCGCAGGCGCAGTCGACCTCTATATCGTCTTTTTCGCCCATCTCCTTGCCGCAGGTGAAACGCGCTTCCTCAACGTTCCGGCCATCATAGCAGGAAGTCGGGAAACCGTAATATATGTAGAGGAAGGAGCATATCTGTTTCCTGGGATTGGGGGCCCGGAGCTGCTCCATCCCGTCAGCCCTGAGACGTACTATCTCCCCGGGGCCTAAGAAACCGCAAGTCTCAAAGCCAAGGTTGGGAAAGGCCGTGCTCTCGCTGGTCACGGCCATGGCTCCGTCCTTGACGCCTATCGTGACCGGAGTCCTTCCCCAGGCATCGCGGGCAGCAATGATCCCATCTTCGGTAAGGATGAGCATCGAGCAGGAGCCCTTGACCTCACGGTACACATTCTCAATTCCTTCCACGAAATCTTTTCCCTTCACTATCAGCAGGCTTATCAGCTCTGTGACATTGATCCTGCCGCTGCTGAACTCAGTGAGGTACATTCCCTCGTCGAGGCACTTCCGGGCAAGGGCTTCAGCATTGTTCACCCTGGCGACCGTGACGATGGCAAAACGCCCCAGATGCGAATTGACAAGCATGGGCTGGGCATCAGTGTCGCTGATGATCCCGATTCCGGCATTGCCTGTGAATTTGTCCAGTTCGCCTTCGAAGCAGCTGCGGAAATAAGCGTTCTCCAGGGAATGGATTCCTCTCATGAATCCCTTCTTGGAGTCATAGGTTGCAAGTCCCCCCCTGCGGGTGCCAAGATGGCTGTTGTAGTCTGTGCCGTAAAACAGGTCAGTGGCACATTCGCGCTTTGAAATAGTCCCGAAGAAC
This sequence comes from uncultured Bacteroidia bacterium, assembly GCA_902803535.1. Classification (GTDB taxonomy): domain Bacteria; phylum Bacteroidota; class Bacteroidia; order Bacteroidales; family UBA932; genus Cryptobacteroides. The sequence continues at coordinate 2,059 of CADCQP010000224.1, forward strand.
CCGCCCATTTGAAATAGTAGTTAAGTTCGTTTTCAAATTGAAGCGTGAAATTACGAATAATCCGGAATATTTCAAAAA
>CADCQP010000225.1 GCA_902803535.1 uncultured Bacteroidia bacterium
CCGCATGTCCAATGACAACATCGTCGCATTCACCCCGATAACCGACGCCAACAACTCCGCATATGAAAGCGTAGGACGCCTCAACCGCTCTACCTGCATCTACTCTCCGGACATCTCATTCCACCTTCAGGGAATCCTGCGCCTGGACGAGGAGAAGGCCAAGTTCAGCAACTACGACGTCTGGATGTTCATAATGCACGACGAAACCGTTGAGCACAGCGGAGCCTCATATGCAAGCACTTACAGCAGCGCCCTGAACCAGATGTACTACTACAACATGATGAACAGCATGTACGGTGGTTACGGAGGATATGGCGGATACGGTGGCTATGGCTACGGTGGGTATGGCTATGGTGGCTACGGAGGATACGGTGGCTACGGATACAATGACTACTACACCTACTACATGATGTCAGCCATGTATTCCAACATGATGTCAGCGACAGAATCAAGCACAAGTACTTCCACCATGATCGACAAGGACCGGTACTACTGCGCCACCCTCAACGGCCCGACAGCCCCCAACGGCCGCGTCCCGATGCTCCGCATCACCTACGCAATGCCCAAAGAATAAGCCTGCAGACCGAACAGACAAAGAGCATAGAAAAAGAGGCTGGCCCTGACGGGTCAGCCTCTTATTGTAATTGGAATAAATTACTTCTCTTCAGCTTCTTTGGCAGCGAGTTTTTCCTGAACCTTGTCGATAGCGTCCTTAACGGTGCTGATCGTGCTGGTTTCCTCATCGGGGATCTTGATTCCGAAGACCCTCTCGAACTCCATGAGAAGCTCAACAGTGTCAAGAGAATCAGCGCCAAGATCATTGGTGAAGCTGGCGGGCTCGGTAACTACGGACTCCTCAACGCCGAGTTTGTCAACGATGATGTCCTTTACCTTTTTTACGATTTCTTCGTAAGTCATAATACTGTTGTTTTGGTTTATATGGATTTTAGTTATAATCCGCAAAAGTTCTGCAAATTAAATAAAAAAAAACGAGGAAAGAAAATATTGGGGCAAAAACTTGACTACCGGCTCAGTTTGAGCCATATGCGCAGTCCGTTAAGGGAATTGACAAAATAGAAGATGTACTTGACAAGCATGACCATGGTATAGCTCGTCGCCTCAGGACTCACGAGACGGTTCGTCCAAAGCAGGATAGAGAAGATATTCACCAGGATCCAGACATACCACTGCTCCGCAAAAGCGAAAGACATAAGCACCTGCCCGAGGATATTCAAGACCACCACGCTGGCATCCAGCAGAATCTTGGCATTATCCACACCATCGATGGCTCCCGCGCGGAGCTGAGCCGCATCAACGGCACGCAAGATAAAGAATGCGACCGCGGTCCCGACCACGAAGGCACCCAGCACATATGACCACTGCATCCCCGTGAGCCTGCTGGCCTTTACCTTGGCCTCCTCGCTGCGCCCGTCCTCCCCTTCTATGCGGTCCCCCGCTCCACGCTTCCTCCACTGCCAGAAACCAATGAACTGCATAGGCAGGAAATAGAACGCGTGCAAGGCAAAGGTCCCCATGATCCCGCTGTCCAGGTAAACGATGGAGCAACACACCACATCGATCAGTCCGAACAAGAAAGTCCATATGCTTCCGTTCGCACTCAGGACCGTATTGGTCACCCCCGTGATTGCCGCCAGGGTCGCGATGACCTGCATCAGGAGCCGCGTCTGCGGATCCTGTACCTCATGGACGAAACTATAAATGGCTATGGCAACCATGCCGGCAAGCAGGATGGCGCTGAACCAGAAATTGAATTTCTTTTCGTTTTTCATAATTCGGAAATATCAGCTGCCCAGGTGTTCGAGTATCCTTTTGGCAAGGACAGGCCCTACCTGGGCGGAAAGGTCCTCCAGGGATGCAGCAGCGATGCGTGCAACCGACCCGTAATGCATGATCAGGCGCTGCTCCGTCTGCTCGCCGACCCCCTTGACCTCCCTGAGGGCACTCTGGATGAAATTCTTGCTGCGCAGGCTCCTGTGGAATGTGATTCCGAATCGGTGAGCCTCGTCGCGGATGTGCTGGAGGAGCTTCAGGGCCCTAGAATTCCTGTCGATGAAAAGCGGGTATGGATCCCCAACCCGGATCACCTCCTCCAGGCGCTTGGCCAAGCCAACGACCGTGAGCCTCTCGGTAAGGCCGAGCTCTGACAGGGCCTGGTAGGCAAAGTCCAGCTGTCCCTTGCCGCCATCTATGACCACCAGCTGCGGAAGGTCGTCAGGAGCCTCCTCGAGCATACGTGAATACCTCCGCCCGACAACTTCTTTCATAGAGGCAAAGTCATTCGCCCCTACCACAGTCTTTATCTTGAACTTGCGATAGTCCTTCTTCGAAGGTTCACCGTTCCTGAAGACAACGCAGGACGCCACCGGATTGGTCCCCTGGATATTAGAGTTGTCAAAACACTCCATATGCACGGGCAGTTCCTTCATCCCGAGAAGCTTGCGCAATTCTTCGAGCACCGCAGCACGGTACTCGTCCGGATTGGTGTGCTCCCTGATCTTCAAGGAACCGGACTGGAACTCCTTCGCATTCTTCATGCTTAGGGAGAGCAGGGCGAGCTTGTCCCCGCGCACCGGGACCTTGAATTCGACCCCATCTATCTCCACATCAGGAAGGAATGGCACTATGACCTCCTTCGCAAGGTCTCCGAACTGTGCCTCAACCTCACCGATGAAAGTGCTCAGGACGGACTCCTGCGGCTCCTCTATCGCCAGCTTGAACGCCAGGTTCAGGGACTGCACTATAGCCCCGCCGCGGACCCTGGAGAAATTACCGAAGGCCTCTGAAGCATCGCATACCAGCGAAAAGACATCCAGGTCCCTGTCTGAACCGGATGTAACTATAGACTTGGAATAGTGCTTCTGCAGAGCATCGATACGGTTCTTGCACTCCTGGGCCTTCTCGAAATCAAGCGCGTCCGAAGCCTCTTTCATCATAGCCTTGTACTTCTGGATGACCTCACCGACTCCGCCCTTGAGCACCCGCGATATCTCATCGATATATGAAGCATAGGACTCCCTTGTCTCAGCTCCGGTGCACGGCGCCTTGCAGCGCCCAAGATGCCACTCAAGGCAGGGCCTGAAGCGCCCCTGGAGGACGCTCTGGGAAGTCAGTTTGTGCTTGCAGGTCCTCAGGGGCCAGTTCTCATGGATGAAATCCACCAGGGAATGGGCATATGAAGCGCTGCTGTAAGGCCCGAAATACTGTGCGGAACCTCTCTGCAGCCGCCTGGTGGTGTAAACCCTGGGGTACTCTTCGCGAGTTACGCATATCCAAGGGTAAGTCTTGGAGTCCTTCAGGAGGATATTGTATCTCGGCTTGTAATGCTTGATAAGGTTGTTTTCCAGCAGAAGGGCATCAGCCTCGCTCGCCACGACGGCGTACTGGGCGTCAGCGATCCTGGACACCAGAACCCGTGTCTTCGTGTTCAGGCGTGAAGGATCCACAAAGTACTGGGCAACCCTCTTATGGAGATCCTTCGCCTTGCCGACATATATGACATTTCCCGCCTCGTCATAATAGCGGTAAACGCCCGGCGAATGCGGGAAAAGCGCGATTTTCTCCTTGACAGTCACTACTTGCCCAGGTATTTTGCGATGGTCTGCGGGATTTCCTTACCACGGAGATCCCTCTTGAGGATGGTCCCGTCCGGGCCGAAGAGGATGATGTGCGGAATCCCGTCTATGCCATAAAGGTCTGTCGGGATCTTCTGGGCATTTATGATCTGGTTCCATGAAATGCCAAGTTCCGCGGCGGCCTTCTTGGTGTCAGCAGGCTCATCCCAGACCGCTACGCTGAGCATGTCGAAGGATTTACCGTGGAAACGGGCATATGTATCCTTAAGGTTCGGCATCTCGGCCCTGCAGGGGCCGCACCATGAAGCCCAGAAATCCACCAGGATATATTTGCCCTTGCCCACATAATCGGACAGCTTCACAGTGGATTTCCCCGGATTTGACGGATCCTGGACAATGGTGAAGTCGATGAACTTGCTGCCCTCAGCTGTCGAAAGCTTGCTCTTGAGCCCTTCCTTCAGTTCCTTGACCGTGCCGGTCTGCTGAAGCGATTCGGAGAGGGTGTTGATAATGGAATCTACCTGTGCGGGGCCGAGTCCCAGGGACGACTGGAGGGACTGGAGAGGTATCAGGCCAAGGACATTGTCCTTGTTCTCATCCAGGGTCTTGAGCATCATGCTGCGATACTCCGCAGTCGCCTTGTCGTTGAGTTCCTGCTCCCTTTCAGCCTGCTCGCTTGCGGAGAAGCTCGATGCTGACTGGGAGACCCTGGCCATCTCAGCCTCGTACCTTTCCCAGAACGCATTCTCTTCATTCACATATGCGTAGAACTTGTCGTTCACGGATGTCTCCGGAGAGGCTGATTTTACTGCGCTTTCTGTGGGATCGGAAGACAGGACGGCGCTCAGGACGGTCCCGTCGGAGACGAAGGGAACCTGCTGGCTGCCGGCCATGATGACTCCGAGCCTGGTCAGGTCAACGGGAAGGTCCACGGAAAATGCCCCGCCGGTAACAGTGAGGACTGTGTCCATCACATCGCCCAGCATGACTTCAACCTCTGACAGGTCAAGTCCTTTCAGGCTGCCTTTAAGGGTAGTGGAGTCCTTTGATTTCTGCTGGCAGGACAGCAGGACGGCTGCGGCTGCCAGGATAACGATTATCTTTTTCATTTTTCAAAACTTTCTATGAACTCTTCGAGGGTGCGGTTCTCGCGGGCACGCGCCTGATACTGAAGCATGAGACCCTTGAGTTCCTCCCATTTCCCGTCCTGCTTTGCCTGGTCACGATGACGCATGCAGTAAAGGTAAAGCGGCTGCATCCTCACACGGTCCACACGCTTGAGTATCTCTTCGTCTTCGGCAAGGGAACTGGCTTCATCCAGAAGATCAAACGCCTTCTGGTTGAACTCGTCGCTGTAGATCTCATGGTCCTCCCTGATATAGATGCCATAGTGGACATCCGGTTTAACAAGTCCCTGGCACAGGTTGTAATAGTCCTGGACCCTTGGAGCCGCCTTCCCGTAATATCCGTTTATGAAGATGGTCGCAAGTGAATCCACATCCTGCTTCGGATCCCACAGGAGCTGGTTGACAACCCAGGACTTCATTTCCTCGAATTCAGCCCCTACGGTCTGATACTGGGCCTCCTCGAAAATGCCGATCGCCTTGTTCTCCCGGAAGGCCTCGATATTCGGGCCAAGGACCTGGAAATTAGGCCAGGGAGCCAGATACTGGGCATAATCTACTATGTAATCCCATATGAACAGGTGGGGCGCAATTCCGGCCCATTCCCTCAGCTCCTTCATGAACGCTTCATTCTGCGGACATCCGGCAGTAAGGGGATGCGCGTAGCAGCACTCTATGCTGCAGAGGCGGATCACCACGTTGTCACGGGGTACGATGCCTACCGGTGGCTTGCGGGAATACCTGTACGCAAAGGTCCCGATATATTTGTCCGGGAACTCATCCTTCAAGGCATCCGCGACCTGGTTGACAAACCATACTATCAGGCCGGAATGGCCACCGTACTGCTGCTCTACGGCCTTGCACTTGTCACACTCGCAGAAGAATTCGTTGTCGTTCTGAGACAGGCTGTAGATACGGTAGCCCGGCAGCTCGCGCATCTTCTGGGCCAGGCGCTGCTTGCACAGTTCCAGGACATCCGGATTAGTAAGGCAGAGCTGGGAATTCGTCTGCCTCTTTCCGTCCCTGAAGCTGAAATACTCCGGATGGGTCTTGAAGAATTCCTTTTCCGGAACCAGGTATCCCATTGTGTGGGCTCCCCAGTAACCTTCTTCCCCACCATATTCATTGTCAACAGGACCACGCATATTCTCCTTGACATGCGCACCCCACACGAATTCTCCAGCCGTCAGGCGGTAGTTGTGGAAACGAAGTTGGATCGCAGGCTTTTCATTGTGGTCCAGGCGGGGCATCTTCCATGCCTTCATCATGGGCACCTCGGTACATTGCGGGGTAAACCAGTGGACACCGAGTTCCTTCTCAAGGAAGGTGAAAACCCCGTACATCGTACCCCTCCGGGATCCTCCCCATATGAGCAGGTCACGTCCTACGGTACGATAGGTAAAGCTCTCGTCTTCAGGGTCCGGCTGCGCAGCCCCGGAAAGTTCCGCGACTTTCGGATTGTACCCGATGAATATCCTGCGTCCGTCTGCGTTGAGGTCATCAGTGATGGGAAGCTCCGCCCCGCCGATCTGCTTTAAGTAATCCTGGAGTTCTTTTGCAGCAGTCTGCTCGGAGACCGAGGCGTCGCTGGAAACAACTATCTTATAGTCGCTTTTGCCATTGCGGAAAAGACTGCCGGAAGAACATCCGGTCGAAATGAAAGCGATCGCCGATGCGATCAAAGCCACATGAAGAAAATGCCTGAATCCGTTCATATGAATAATACTGATAAGCCAAGTCGCAGATTACAAATATACAATTATTTGTTGACTCGCTTTATGCATAAAAAGAAGGCGGCTTATCCGGCCGCCTTCTTCAGATATGATGCTGGAGTATTACTCTGCACTCTTGCGGTTGTCGCGTCCGCCACGGCCGCCGCGACCTCCACGACCACCACGGTCACCGCGGAAGCTGCTGCGCTGTCCGCCACGGCCGCTGGCCTGTGAGCTGGCTGAATTGATGCCGGCCAGAGGAGAAAGG
>CADCQP010000226.1 GCA_902803535.1 uncultured Bacteroidia bacterium
ACGCCGGATGTAGTCCGAGGGCAGGTCGCACCGACAAACCTTCCGCTTCGCTCCATCCTTCCCACCGCTACGCGGCGGGCCCCTTCCACTCAACGACGCCGTGGACGGCTACGGGTTTGTCCGTATGACCTGCCCTCGGACTACCAACTATTTTTCCAGTTCCGGAAGGATGAGATCCCAGACTGCATCCAGGGTCTTCTGGAGGTTCCTGGTGTTTTCTGTCACCACGACGACCGCATCCTGGTCAGGCATGACTATGATGTACTGTCCCTGGGCTCCGTCGGCACGCACGGCATTGTGACGGCAGCGCCACATCTGGTAGCAGTAGCCCTGGACCCAGTCGGAGTTGTCTTTGTTAAGCCTGGAAGAAGGGACATCCTCGGGCCGCATCCCGGACGGCTGGCATGGCACCTTGTAGGAAGTCATCTGGGCGACCCATTCTGCGGGAATGACCTGGCGTCCCTTGTACTTGCCGCCGTCCAGCAGGGTCTGGCCCATCTTGGCCATGTCCTCGGTCTTGAGGTACAGTCCCCAGCCGCCGCAGTTCACGCCTTCGGGGCTCTCGTCGAAACGAGGTTTCTCAATTCCCAGCGGCTCCCAGAGCCTGGGAGTCAGGTAATCATTCACCTTCTCACCCGTAACCTTCTGGACTATCGCAGAAAGCATGTAGGTAGCCATGCTGTTGTACGTGTAATACGTGCCCGGCTTCCTGGGCACCGGAGCGCCGAGGAAACCTTCTATCCATGAACCGTTTCCATCCCGGGTCTGGGCCCTGGGTTCCTTCTCCATCCCGACGTTCATGGTAAGCAGGTCCTTCACCTTTACCTCCTTCATATTCTCGTCCATATTCTCCGGGAGACGGTCAGGAAAGAAGGAAATGAGCTTGTCTTCTACGGTAAGCCTTCCCTCGGAAATGGCGAAGCCGATTGCCGTCGCTGTAAATGTCTTGCTGACGGAGAACATCACATGGGGTTTGTCCGGAGCCCCTTCTCCCATCCATTTCTCGGCAAGCACCTTGCCGTGCTGGAGCACCATCACGCTGTGGAGATGCCAGTTGGTGTCCTTCTGGGACTCCGCCACGAACTGTTCTACGGCAGCGGTCAGGCCGGCGGATGCCTTTCCTCTGGGAAGGTCAAGGCCGGAGGGCTTGCAGGCAGCCAGAAGGGCCAGCGCTGCAAGGGCGACAAATAGTTTAGATTTCATATCAGGCTCAGGATAAATTGTTTCTCATCTGGTCCTGCCTACCAGCTTCATGGTAAAGCGGCGGAGGGTTTCATAGGCCACCCCGCTGAAAGATTTCCCGGCCGAGGCAAGCCCCTTTTCACAGAGGTTGAGGATTTCTTTCTCCGCATCCTGGGGAATCCCAAGGGAATCATATATGCCCTTGACCCTAGCGATCTTCGCTTCCGCATCCGACGAAGGCATATGCAGGGCATCCGTCAGTTCTGCCCTGACCTCGGGAGACGCCTTTTCCATGGCGCGTGTCACCAGCCACGTTTTCTTCCCCATGATGATGTCTCCGCCGATAGGCTTCCCGAACACCTCGACGTTGCCATATGTGTCCAGCAGGTCATCGGTAATCTGGAAAGCCAGGCCGGTCTGGAAGGCGTAGTCGTAAACATTGGTGGTGTCCTTCCGTGAGGCTCCTGCTATGATGGCTCCCACGGCGGCGGAGCACCCCAGGAGCACGGCGGTCTTCAGGGAGATCATCTTCATGTACTCCTCCATGGTGACATCGTCCCGGTCCTCGAAATCGGTATCCATCTGCTGGCCGTCGCAAACCTCCCGTGCCGTACGGGTAAATACCTCCAGGACGGCCGGAAGGACCTTGGAAGGAGCCATCGCAATCCTCCTGAAACTCTCAATGCAGAGTTCATCGCCCGAGAGGATGCCCGTATTCTCCGACCACTTCTTCCACACCGTCTCCTTCCCGCGGCGCAACGGGGAGTTGTCCATGATGTCATCGTGGATGAGCGTGAAATTGTGGAAGAACTCAAGTCCTATGGCCGGTTCGATGATGCTTTCGCCGAATTCCGGTTTCCACAATGAGTAAATCAGAAGGCAGAGGGTCGGACGCAGGCGCTTGCCTCCAAGTGAAATCATGTATCTCAGTGGATCATACAGTCCTTTCGGTTCTTCCGGGAACCTGACGTCCGAAAATATACGGTTGACAATCTCTTCGATCTTCGCTTCGGGAATCATTGGCTCAGTGTTTTAGCAAACAAATATAACTCTTTTTATTAACTTTGCCACCTAATCAGCTTGTATGGGCGCAAAGATCGAAGGAACAGCGACGGTAGTCAAGAACGCGGGAAGCCATTTCTTGCTTTCCGAGCTGCCGCTTTGGAAGCCCTTCCCCGCCCTCCTCAAAGGCAAGGTGAGGCTCCGGGACTCCGAATCCACCAATCCCGTGGCTGTAGGAGACAAGGTCAGGTACAGTTACGACCAGGACCCGACCGTGGAGAATCCCGCCTCTATCATCGAAGTGCTCGACAGGAAGAACTACCTGGTGCGGCGATCGACCAACCTCTCGAGGCAGACCCATGTGGTCGCAGCCAACATCGACATGGCATATGTCGTTGTCTCCCTGTTCTTTCCGGAGATCAAACTGCCATTCCTGGACCGCATCCTGGTCACCTGTGAAGTTTACGGGATCCCTGCGACCATAGTCCTCAACAAGACCGACCTCTACGCCCGGGAAGTTCCCGAGGCCATGGAACATTTCATGGAGATTTACCGGGGAGCCGGTTATGAGGTAATCCCGACCTCCTGCAAGGAAGGGACGGGGACGGACCTGGTCAGGGAAAGATGCAAGGACAAGATCAACCTGTTCTGCGGAGAGTCAGGCGTAGGGAAATCCTCCCTTATCAAGGCAATCGATCCGAACCTCTCGCCGAAGATCGGCAAGATCTCCACCGCTCATCTCCAGGGACGCCATACAACATCCCTCTACGAGATGTACGAGATCTCCACAGGCGGATGCATCATCGACAGCCCGGGGCTCAGGGGATTCGGCCTCGTTGACCTGCGGAAAGAAGAGATAGCGACCTATTTTCCGGAGATGCTGAAGGTCACGGACAACTGCCGGTTCACTCCATGCACCCACACACACGAACCCGGATGCGCGGTAAAAGCTGCACTTGAAGCCGGGACAATCTCCCCTGAAAGATACTCATCCTACCTGGGGATGCTGGAAGATGACCGCAAATTCAGATAACATGGACAGCAAGGAATTGGAAATAATGGCTCCTGCAGGCAACTTCGAATGCCTGGCGGCGGCGATTGAAGGAGGGGCGGATTCCGTATATTTCGGAGTCGGGAACCTGAACATGCGTTCGGGATCAGCCAAGAATTTTGCACCGGAGGACCTCGCCGAGGTCGTAAACATATGCCACAGCAACTCTGTCAAGGCCTACATGACCTTGAACATCACCCTCTACCAGAACGACCTGGAGCATATGCGGGAAGCGCTGGACGCCGCAAAAGCGGCCGGCGTGGATGCGATCATCGCCTCGGACATGGCCTGCATATCCTACTGCCGCAGGATCGGGCTCGAGGTGCACATCTCCACGCAGCTGAGCATATCCAATTCGGAGTCACTGCGTTTCTATTCCCAGTTCGCCGACGTAGTGGTCCTCGCCCGCGAAGTTTCACTCGCCCAGGTCAAGGAAATCCACAGGACTATAGAAGAAGAAAACATATGCGGTCCCTCCGGCAACAAAGTAAGGCTCGAGATGTTCGCCCACGGCGCTTTCTGCATGGCGGTGTCCGGCAAATGCTACCTGTCCCTGCTGACATATGGGAAATCCTCGAACAGGGGTGAATGCATGCAGGTCTGCAGGCACGGCTATATGGTCACCGACATCAAGAGCGGGAACCAGCTCAACATTGACAACCAGTACATCATGTCCCCGAAAGACCTGTGCACGGTCGAGTTCATGGACAGGTTCATCGATGCAGGGGTAAAGGTGTTCAAGATCGAGGGAAGGGCCCGCAGCGCAGATTACGTACGCAGGACAGCCGAATGCTACCGCACGGCCGCAGACGCAGTGTGCAGCGGAACCTACACCCCCGAGCTCAAGGCCAGCCTGAAAGGGAAGCTTGCCGAAGTGTTCAACAGGGGTTTCTGGGATGGCTACTACCTGGGCGCCCGCCTGGGAGAGTGGTCGGATGTCTATGGCAGCCAAGCCACCCGTAAAAAGACATATTGTGGCTTGATAACCAATTGGTTCGACCGCATCAAGGTGGCCGAGATCGAAGTTACGGCCACCCCGCTCCGCAAGGGGGATGAAATCCTTGTCACAGGCGCTACGACAGGAGCCATATTCATGAAGGTGGAAGACCTGAGGGTCAATCTCCAGGATGCGGACATATGCCCGCAAGGCACACCGTGCTCGGTGAAGATCCCGCCCGAAATGCTGGAAAAAATCCCCGGAGGAAGGTTCCGCCGGGGAGACAAAGTCTTTATCTGGTCCGAGGAGCAGGCTTACTGCTCATCAACCGAATCATCTCCGTCCTTGTAGTAATACTCTATGTCGCGGCCGAAAAGGTCACGGCCTCCGAAGATGAATCCGCCTCCGTTGCCGCGGCTCCTGGAGTCCGCGTAGAAGTCCCTGTGGTCGGCATAGTATCCGGACTCCGAGGCGTTGTCCGCAGCCTCGGCGATGATGCGGTTGCGGGTGTGGCGGAAAAGCCTCCAGCAGAACCACAGCAGGCAGAAGGTGAGGATCAGGTTCAGCGATTCGCTCAGGTTGCTCACGAAGCAGATGGTGTCATATGTACCATGGAGCAGGACAGGATAGAGCCACATCTTCCACCTTGCGGAGGATTTCTCTTTCAGGTCCCAGCTGAAATGCTGCCTGGAGTAGTAATAGCCCATCACCACGGCGAATGCGAAATGCCCGGGGACTGCCAGGAAGGCCCTGCTGACACTGACGGCGAACCATCCTGCCCCAGCACTGAGGACGTACAACAGGTTCTCAAAGGTCGCAAAGCCGAGTCCCACTGCCGCAGCATAGACCAGCCCGTCGTAACGCTCGTCGAAGTCCCTGCAGCCACGAAGCAGAAGCCACAGCATGAACAGCTTGGCCGTCTCCTCAGGAATCGCCGCGCCGAAGAATGCGGTCTTGACGGACTCGAGGACAGTCGTGGGTTCCTGGCTGAACAGCCCCATGGTCATCAGGGGGCCGGAGATCATCGTCGAGACGAAAGTGGATATGCCACCGAAAAGGAAACCCTTGAAAACCAGATTGGTAGGTTCAGGATTAATGTCCCGGGAGTAAACGTACCAGAACAATATCAGCGCCGGAAGGACGGCTGCGAGGAAAATAGTGAACATATGCTAGAATAATCTCGGTTTGGTCATGGCCTCCCTCAGGGCATCGTCGTAGCGGAGACGGACCTGTATTCCTGCGGACTGCCACAGATATCGGACTGCGATCTCTTCTTCTATGAATGGGATTATCTCATCCTTTTTCAGGAGGAGGAACTGCTCCTTGTCCATCTCCAGGGCCTTCTTCAGGGCCTCCAGTTCAGAGGACATGTTCCCGGCAAGTCCATCTTTTTCAAGCTGTTCCTTCATCTGGTCGAAAAGCGCCCTGGCGCTGGAACGGTAATCGAATTCCCTGCCCTTGGCGTACTGGACGAAGTCGCTGTAATCCTCGTCGCCGAAACGGAACCACGAAGAGGGAGAATCGTCATATGCCTTCAGTGTCGGCTCGACGGGGGTGATGCTCCGGTGTGAGGCGACGTATTTCATGGCATATTGCTCGATGATGCCGTTGACCACGAGCGAATAGGTCAGGCGGCTGTAGGAAGTGGCTTTCAAGGTGTCGTCGGGGGTGATTCCGCCGCCGTCGCGAACCTTGCGTCCCCCGACAGTCGTGAATTCATGTGTAAGCGAATCGGGGATGTGCCCCACGCTTCCGTCTTCGTTGCGGTGGGCATAGTCGATCGCCTGGACGCAGCGGCCGCTCGGAGTGTAGTATTTCGCTATGGTAACCTTGAGCTGTCCGTTGTACGGAAGGGGCTGTATTCCCTGTACGAGGCCTTTTCCGAAGGTCCTGGAACCCATGATCGTAGCCCTGTCAAGATCCTGGAGGGCGCCGGAAACGATCTCTGAGGCCGACGCGGTGCCGGAATTGACGAGGACGACTATCGGCATCCCGGTATCTACCGGGTCCATCACGGTCTTGTAAACCATCTCGCGGGAATTGTCATTCCCCTTCTGGCTGACTACGGTGGATCCCTTGGGGACGAACAGGGAAACTATCTTTACAGCCTCGGAAAGCAGTCCGCCGCCATTGCCCCTCAGATCGTAGAAGAGCACCTTCATGCCCTTGGATTTCAGGTCCAGGAAGGCACTCCGCACATCTTCCGAGACGTTCTCGGTGAAACCGGTCTGGAGGATATATCCGGTAGTGTCATTCAGCATGCCGTAGTACTCCACATCCGGAAGATGGATCCTTTCGCGGATAACGGTCACGTCCACGGTGTCGGACGTCCACACTTTCTTGACCTTGAAAGTAACCTTGGTCCCTGGCTTTCCCTTCATCCTGTCACTCGATTCGGAAGCAGTAAGGCCATGGGTCGAGACCCCGTCGATAGCCAGGATCTCATCGCCGCAGCGAAGGCCGTATCTCTCCGCCGGGGATCCTTTGTAGGGCTCGTTGATGAGCACGTTCCCATTCTTGTCAGGCTTGTAGATGATGGCCCCGATTCCTCCATATGACTTGTTGAGCATCATCTGGAGATCCTCATTCTCCTCTTCCGGGATATAAACCGTGTAGGGATCAAGGTTCTCCAGCATCGCGTCTATCCCGGCACGCTCGATCCTGTCGATCGGCAGGGAATCCACGTAATGCATGTTCAGCTGCTGGAGCAGGGCTGTCTGGATCTCTATCCATTTCCCCATCCTGAAGCCCTTGCTCTGTGCTCCGCATGGGACTATACAAAGGAGCATAAGGGCCGCTATAACCGTATATTTTGCCGTTTTCATGACTTTTCGTATATTTCACAAAGTTAAATAAAAAAGGACATTAATGAAAATTACGTTCGCTACGGCAAACCTTGGCAAGCTCCGTGAAGCCGGTGAGATACTCGGTGAAGGCTGGGAACTCCTCAGCAGCAAGGAGGCGGGAGTGACAGAAGACATCCCGGAAAACGGGCAGACGCTCCAGGAGAACTCACTGGCCAAGGCCGAATACCTCTACAAAGCTACCGGACTCGACTGCTTCGCAGATGACACCGGTCTGGAAGTGGACATGCTGGACGGGGCCCCCGGAGTGCACACCGCAAGGTATGCCGGCGGGGCAGGACATGATTTCCAGGCGAACATGGACAAGCTGCTGCAGGAAATGGCACTCAAGGAACACCTTGCGGCCGGGAACGGAGAACCTGCCCCGTCGCGGACCGCCCGTTTCCACAGCATAGTCACCCTGGTCCTGAGCGGAGAGATCCACTTCTTCGAGGGGACGCTTGAAGGACTCATAGCAAGACAGAAGGCAGGATGCGGCGGATTCGGGTACGACCCTGTCTTCATTCCCTTCTCCATCCCTGACAAGGATGGGATCCTCGTACCGAACACGCGGAGACTGACCCTGGCGGAAATCCCGGAGGAGGACAAGAATGCTATTTCCCACAGGGGCAGCGCACTGCGCGCCATGGCGGCCTTCCTCCAGGGGAAATGACAGTCAATTCCGAACTCATCGTCCTGAACGTCACAAGGTTCAGGGAGAATTCCATAATCCTCCACTGCCTGACGAAGGAGTGGGGGCGGATAGGCCTCATGGTCCGGAGCAAGGGACAGAACAGCATGTTCCAGCCCATGAACATCCTGGAGGCAGACGTGACGGTCAATCCGAGGACTACCCTCTGGCACGCCAGGAATTTCAGCATATGCTCTCCCCTTGTCGGAATCCGCAGCAACATCAGGAAAAACAGCATCACAATGTTCCTGAGCGAGGTCATTTTCAAGACCGTCAAGGAAACTGGCAGGGACAACGGAATATACGACCTGTGCCGCCAGGCGGTCCTGACACTGGATGCCCTGGAAACGGATTTCTCGAATTTCCACCTGTACTTCCTCCTGGAGCTTGCTGCTGAGCTCGGGTTCTCCCCCGATTTCGACAGCCTTGCCCCATTCGCCGGGGACAACCTGATGAAACTCGAGGCCATGACTCAGTGCAGCCTGGCTGAAGCGCTTCTGATCCCGATGAACGGTGCAGAGAGGTCCGGGATAGCCGAAAGCCTCATCCGCTACATTGCCTTCCACTCGGAATCACCTGTGAACATCAAGTCCCTGGCTGTCTTGAAGGAGGTATTGGTCCTCAGATCCTGAGCTTGATCCCGATCTTGGTTAACAGCCATGTGATGAGAATCACTATGGCTGTGAGCACCAGGGCATTGATCAAGCCGAGGCCCCCGTGGTAAAGAGGTTTGATGTACAGTCCCAGCATGCCTTGGACCGGGAGCATGATATAGGGGACCAGGTAGCATGTCAGCGTCGCGGTTCCCGCGGGCTTTATAGGACCGAGCCAGTCGGTACGCCTGGATACATCGCATATGTAATACAGGAGGGCGGACAGCGGGAAGTATATCGCCGTACACACGAAGAACCATGTAGGAGTCGCCTTGATCTTGGATATGATCCAGAACTTGTGGCTCACGAAGAAAGCGGCCAGCATCACCAGACCTGCAATAAGGCAGAACAGGATCAGTTTTTCAGGTCTTTCAGCCTTCTGCATGACAACTGTCAGCAGCACTCCCGAAAAACACAATGCATTGCTCGTCCAGCCGAAGAGGGGTACTCCGCGCAGAAGTCCTCCAGGGAGAACCCAGTTCAGTACGCAGGCAGCTGCCACCAGGATCCACATCACTGCTATGACAGCCTGTTTCCCTAAGGAGAACAGGTAGAGCAGGGCGCAGAAGAGATAGGCCCAGCCTATCATTCCCAGGATGCCCCACCAGTGGAAAGCAAAGGGCTCCTTGCCATTGAAAACAAAGTAAAGGAAAACCAGCAGCCCGACGCCCAGGGCCCTCAGGATATAGAACGGCCAGCGCTTGGGATAATCATTCCATATCAGGATGAAAGCCACTGCCATGAGGATCTCATACCAGCGGTAAGAGAGCATGGCTCCATCCGAACTGTAATACGACAGGTTCACCATGAACACTCCCATGACAAGGAGTGCCAGGCTCCGCATCAGGATGTGTCCCACAATGGCCATTATGCTGTCGCCCCTCTCCAGCCTCTTGCCGACGGCAAGGGGGATGGACAGGCCTACAGCAAACAGGAACGCGGGGAAGACTATGTCCGCCAGGCCAAGCATATCCTCTTTAGCGGCGGCATGGTGCATCCAATGGGGTATGCCGGACATCCCGGCATAAAAATTCACGAAGAGCATCATTACCATGGTAATGGCCCTGAATGCGTCAACTGAGGCAACGCGGCTTTTATTGATAGCTGTTTCCATATATCAGGTTTATTTAAAGCCCGTCGGACGAAGTCCTGACCTTGGATCCGACCTGGGCATATAAAAGCATAAGTATTTCTCCCGCGAGTACAAGGTACCATGTAATGCGCCATGAGCCGAGTGTGTCGGCGAGGAGCCCCTGCAGAAGCGGAAGCACTGCACCGCCTAGGACTCCGATCATGAAGACTCCCGAAGCGGCTGAGGTGTATTTCCCGAGGCGGGAAGTTGACAAGGTGAAGATCGCGCCCCACATTATCGAGTGGAAGAGTCCCACGGCTGTGAGCACCCACGGATTGTCAAGCAGGATGGCCGCCACAACCAGCAAGGCTGCGGAACAGGTAGTGAAGGTGAGCTGTGTCCTGGGGCTGATCCTGCTAAGAAGGCTGCCTGTAGTACGGCCTATCAGCATTCCTCCCCAGTAAAGGGTCGCGAGGAGCGCCGGACTGGCAATTCCCTTGTCTATCGCGTACATATTGATATTCGCACC
>CADCQP010000227.1 GCA_902803535.1 uncultured Bacteroidia bacterium
ATTCGACCCGGGTTGTGATCGATTCTGTCAACTTTATAGGGCCTTTGCTTAAAAATTGAAGAAAAATCATTAACTTCGCACCCCAAATATTTTTGTGATTACAAAACAACTAAAGTCATAATATGGCGGTACTAGAAACACTCCGAACAAAGTTCGGCATGGCAATAACCATCCTGGTGGCCCTCGGCCTCCTGTCCTTTATCATCGATCCGAGCAGTCTTGAAACGGCATATCACGCTATGTCGTCTAAATACGATGTCGGCGAGATCGACGGCAAGTCCATTTCCTACAATGATTTCCAGGCGGAAGTGGACCATTACAAGGACATCAGCCAGCTGCTTTCAGGATCATCGGCAGAAAGCACTCAGCAGCAGGCCCAGATCCGCAACATGGCATGGCAGAGCATGCTTGACAGGTACCTTTTCATCAAGAATGCCAAGGCTGCCGGAATCAATGTAGGAACCGACGAGATGGTGGCTCTCACCTCAGGTGACATCATATCCCCTGTCATCGCCCAGGATCCCGTTTTCGCGGATGAGACCGGCAATTTCTCCAAGGACAGGCTCATGCAGTTCGTGCAGGGCACTTCATCTGATTCGGGTGCCAAGATGTACTGGGATTACGTCCAGAACAACATCTACACCCAGCAGTTCTATGCCAAGTACGCTTCCCTGTTCAATGACAGCAACTTCAGGAATCCTCTGATGCGCAGGAAGATGATTGAGGAGAACAACAACACTGTCGATATCGACTTCGTGATGGTTCCGATCAATCCCTACACCCAGGATTCCACCGTTACCGTCTCTTCCGATGAGATAAAGGCTTACTACAATGCCCACAAGGATTTCTTCCAGCAGCAGGAAAGCCGTGACATAGAGTACGTAGTCTTCGAGGTAAGGCCTTCAGAGTCTGATATCCAGGCAGCGACCGACAATTTCAACAAGCTCTACGAGGAATTCGGAACAACTGACAATGTCAAGTCCTTCCTCTCCAAGAATTCTGACAGGGTGCTGTCGAACTACTGGTACAAGGCTGGAGAACTCAACACGGTCAACACTGATGTCAACAATTACGTTTTCGGCACCCCCGACGGAGTATCTCCTATTTACAGGAGCGGAAACACCTTCTATGCAGCCAAGGTGATGGATACCGCCATGCTCCCCGACTCTGTTTACGTAAAGCACATCCTTCTTCAGGGTGACGGTGCAGAGCAGAGGGCAGACAGCCTGGTCGGCGTCCTCGGTAAAGGCGGAGATTTCGCAGCTCTTGCGAACCTCTATTCCGCTGACAAGTCATCTTCCGCTGACGGAGAGATGGGTAACATCGGCTGGATGACCCAGAGCTACATGATTCCCGGATTCGAGGACATTTTCACCCGCAAGTCAGGTGTCCCGTTCACTCTCAAGACCCAGTACGGATGGCATGTAGTTGAGGTTTCCAATGCTACCGCACCCGTCCAGAAGAAGCAGGTCGCCATCCTCGAGAAGGGCACCCTCGCCAGTAAGGAGACTTTCAACTCCTTCTATTCAAGCGCCAATGAATTCGCGACCAGGGCCGCAGCCGGCTATGATGCATTCAAGGCTGCAGCCGATTCAATGCACGTTTATTCACATCCGATGAACAATGTCCTCGAGACCAATGAGACATATGGTTCCATCTCGGATGCAAGGGAAATGACCCGCTGGATATTCGACAACAAGAAGGGTAAGGTTTCCGGAATCATCACTGTAAACAACAATTACTTCTTCGTAACGACTATCAAGGACATCCACAAAGAAGGCCTGGCTTCGGTAACCGAGGCAGCTCCGCAGATCCGCCAGCAGCTCATTGCCGAAAAGACCGCCACCAAGAAGGCAGAGGAAGTCGCAGCCAAGATTTCCGGCCTGACCGACCTCCAGAGCATTGCCGAGGCCCTTGGTACCACCGTGAATTCCCAGAGCGGCATTACTTTCGCTTCCATGATGTCCCAGGGACTTGATCCCAAGCTCATAGGCGCCGTATCTGTCGCACCCGTAGGCGTGGTCAGCAAGCCTGTCGCAGGAACTATCGCAACATATGTCTATCAGGTGAAATCACGCGACACCGGCTCCTTCTTTACCGAAGATGATGCCAAGGCATATGACGGCAGGATGAACAACTACATGCAGCAGATGATCCTTCCCGTCATGTCACAGGAAGCCAAGGTCGTTGACCACAGGGCAAAGTTCTATTAGCAGATAATTTCAGTTATTACCTTGATAAGAAGCCTTCAACTGCGTTGAGGGCTTCTTTTCTTGCCATGGCGGTGAAAAGATGGTCGCCATGGTCAATCATTTTCAGGTTTGCATCCGGGAAGGCTTCAGCGGCCTTTTCGAGGTATTCTGCGGGGACTTTGTCATCGCTGCCGGCTCCAAGTATCAGTACGGGCTTATCGAAGCGGTGAAGCCATTTATACGGGTCGTATTTGCGGGCTGAGACGAAATAGTCCCTTCCGAGGGTGCAGCCCATCAAGATGGTAGTGTCCTTGATTTCTTTCGCTTTCGGATAAAGGGCGAGGGCGTCATCATGGATATTGAAGGCCGGAGCCATCAGGACCAGGCCTTTCAGCAGGCGTTTCCCGTCTCCTGACGCGTATTGTGAAGCCACAAGTCCTCCCAGGCTGTGTCCGACCAGGTAAATGCTGTCCTTGTCGACGAATTTCTCCTTGCGGAGGCGCTGCATGACCATTGCCAGGTCCTCTCTTTCTGTCTCAGGGGTCATATGCATCATGTCTGATGTGCTGCGGCAGTTCTGCATGGCTCCGCCCTGGAAATCAAAGGCATATGCGATGATCCCTTTTCCGGCAAGTGCCCGGCACCATGAATGCCAGTAATCGCAGTTCATGCCCAGGCCGTGGCAGAAAACCACCGTGGGGAACTTCCTGCGGGACATTTCCGTGCCCTTCAGGGCGGCTTCCGCGGGGCGGTAGAGTTTCCCGAAGACCTTGGTGTCTCCATTGAGGTAGCTCAGCTCTTCTATTGCTACCTTCGATCCGCTTTCGCTCTTTTCTGTCTGTCTGGGGGAGAGGGAATTCATTTGTCTGATTCCGAAAAAGGCCAGGATGGAAAGGATGATGGCCGACACTAGGGAGGCGATCAATTTTTTCATGGTTCAGGAGTGTCTGTCAGACATTGAACAGGAAATGCATGATGTCTCCGTCCTGGACCACATAGTCCTTGCCTTCGATTCCCATCTTTCCGGCAGCCCGGACGGCACTCTCTGATTTCAACTGTACAAAGTCTTCATATTTAATTACTTCTGCGCGAATGAATCCACGCTCGAAATCGGTATGGATAACGCCGGCAGCCTTGGGTGCCTTGTCTCCGACGTGGATCGTCCAGGCGCGGCACTCGTCCGCCCCGGCCGTAAAGAAGGTCTGGAGGTTCAGCAGGCGGTAGGCGTTCTGGACAAGCCTTACTACTCCGGATTCCTCGAGTCCCATCTCTTCGAGGAACATCTGCCTGTCCTCGTAATTTTCCATTTCAGCGATTTCCGACTCGGTCTGTGCGGAAATGATCAGCATGCCGGCGTTCTCTTCCCTGATGGCCTCTTTTACGGCCTCAGTGTACTTGTTTCCGGTTGCCGCTGACCTGTCATCTACATTGCAGACGTACATCACCGGCTTGTTCGTAAGCAGGAAGAGGTCTTTGGCCATGGCTTCTTCGTCCTGGTTCTGGAGGGGGACGCTCCTGCAAGGACGTCCCTGGAGCAGGGCTTCATGGTATCTCTGGAGGAGTGAAAGCATCTTCGCTGCATCCTTGTCTCCGCTCATGCGGGCTTGCTTTTCTACTTTTCCGATCCTGGATTCCACGGTTTCGAGGTCCTTGATCTGCAGTTCTGCATCTACGACCTCCTTATCCCTTACAGGATCCACGCTGCCGTCGACGTGGACGACATTGTCATCCTCGAAGCAGCGCAGCACATGGAGGATGGCGTCAGTCTCCCTGATGTTTGCAAGGAACTGGTTACCAAGCCCCTCTCCCTTGCTGGCCCCTTTGACCAGGCCGGCTATGTCCACGATGTCCACAGTTGCGGGGATGACCCTCTGCGGCTTGCAGATGTCTGCAAGGACCTCCAGCCGCTTGTCCGGCACGTTTGTGGACCCGAGGTTGGGTTCAATGGTGCAGAAGGGGAAATTGGCGCTCTGGGCCCTTCCCGAGCTGATGCAATTGAAAAGGGTGGATTTGCCGACGTTAGGCAGTCCGACTATTCCGCATTTGAGAGACATTTCGAGTTGATATTTATGAATCTTAATGCAAAGTTACACATTTTAATCCGTGTTCTGACCTCTTTCGGTACATTTGGCCGGTATGATCGGATCAAGACATATGACCTGTCTGTGCCTTGGCATATGCCTGCTGTGGTGCGCCGCAGCGGAAGAGCCGCATCGCGACACCGTGCCCGTCCTTTTCTGGAACGTAGAGAATTTCTTCGATTACATCGACGGCGGCACGGGTGCGTCCGATGCTGAATTTTGCTGGAGCGGGACGCGCAGATGGACTCGGAAGCGGTTTAGCATCAAGTGTAATGCAATTTCTAAGGCCTTATTCTGGACGGCGGACAAATGTGGATCTATGCCCGGGATCGTCGCACTGGCCGAGGTTGAGAATTCTTTCGTGCTCAGGAGGCTCCTGCAGGAAACGGCGCTAAGGAAGATGGATTATGCCTATGTCCATTACGATTCCCCTGACCACAGGGGCATTGACGTTGCCTTGCTTTACGACAAGACCCGGTTTGAACTCGTGGATTCGAAGCCCTGCCATGTCCTGGCAGACACAAGGGACATCCTGCTTGTGCGTCTCAGGCACCCGGGAAGCGGGAAAACGGTGTTCGTGGCAGTTAACCATCATCCTTCCAAATATGGCGGAGATCAGTCTTCGGGGCGGCGCATCACTGCGCTGAGGTGTCTCAGGGCGGTCGCGGATTCCGTGAGGATCCTTTGTCCGGAGGCTTTGTTCGTAGCAGCGGGGGACTTTAATGACACTCCCGACAATTCTGCTTTCAAGATCCTGACAGCACCGGATCCGCCTTCGGAACCACTTGTAAACCTGCTGGATACTGCATTTAAAAGAGGAGAGGGGACTATCCGTTTCAACGGGAAATGGGAATTGATCGACATGTTTTTCGTCCCGGAATGGATGGATGGCATGAAGGCGGAAATCCTGAAAATACCTTTCCTGATGGAGTGGGACAACGTGCATGCCGGATACAAGCCCAGGCGGACCTATTCAGGTCCCCGCTGGTGCGGCGGTGTTTCGGACCACTGTCCGGTAGTCCTTATGCTCCGGCTTTGATTTCACAGAAAATTCTTTATATATTTGTGAATGCACGTACCACACGTGTGCTAAAACGGAAACACTTAAAATCAACAGAAATGAAAGAAAGGATCCACGAGAAATTCCTTACCCTTTTCGGGGAAGGCGGTATGGTATTCGCCTCTGCAGGCAGGGTTAACCTTATTGGAGAGCACACCGACTATAACGGCGGATATGTCTTTCCCGGAGCGATTGACAAGGGTATAATGGCCGAAGTCAAGCTGAACGGCACCGGAAAAGTGCGCGCTTTCTCACTTGATTACGATGAATATGTAGAATTCGGCCTGGAAGAAGACAACAAGCCCCAGCAGGCATGGGCTGATTACATCTTCGGCGTGTGCCGCGAGACCATCAAACGCGGCGGCAAGGTAGAAGGTTTCGACACCGTATTTGCAGGAGATGTCCCCCTGGGAGCCGGCCTCAGCTCGTCTGCCGCCCTTGAAAGCACGTTCGCATATGCCATCAATTACATTTTCCAGAACGGGATAGACAAGTTTGAGCTCGCTAAGATCGGCCAGAGCACCGAGCACAACTACTGCGGGGTCAAATGCGGCATCATGGACCAGTTCGCCTCCTGCTTCGGCAAGAAGGGCAACCTCATCCGCCTCAACTGCAAGACTTTGGAGTACAAGTATTTCCCATTCGACCCGGAAGCCGAGGGCTATAAGCTCGTCCTGATTGACTCCTGCGTCAAGCATGAGCTCGCCTCCTCCGCCTACAACAAGCGCCGCGCCTCTTGCGAGAACGCAGCAGCTGCGATCCGTAAGTATCACCCCGAGGTGGAGTTCCTCAGTGACGCCAAGCGTGTGTGGCTCGAGGAAGTGCGTTCCGAGATCCCTGAGGAGGACTTCCTCCGCGCTGAGTATGTAATCGGTGAGGTCCAGCGCGTGCTCGACTTCTGCGATGCCCTGGAGCGCGGTGACTACGAGACCGCCGGTGAGATGATGTACCAGACCCACTTCGGCATGTCCAAGCTCTATGAGGTCAGCTGCGAAGAACTCGACTTCCTCAACAAGGTCGCCCGCAAATGCGATGTCACCGGTTCCCGTGTCATGGGCGGAGGCTTCGGAGGATGCACCATCAACCTGGTCAAGAAAGAGCTCTATGATGCCTTCATCAAGGAAGCCACGACCTCTTTCGAGAAGAAATTCGGTCACGCTCCCAAGGTTTACGATGTAGTTATCAGTGACGGCGCCCGCAGGGTCGAATAATCTGAATTAAAGGAAGTTAGTAGAGATAGTTGGATTTCGGTTAATTTAACATAAATCAAACTAACAACACTATAGCTATGTTTATCAAGAGTTTACGTGCGTTTTTCGCGGTTGCGGCTTGTATGACACTTTTTGCTGTCAGCCTGTCTGCCCAGGAGGACCTGCTGAAGAAAAACTGGGCGAAATTCGACCGCTACTCAAATGCTAATGAGACGTACAAGGCTGAGAATTCCGCCCGTCCGGCTGCAGTCCTTTACGGGGATTCCATTACTGATGCATGGCCCAGGCAGGATCCGGATTTCTTCAAGGAGCACAATTTCCTGGGACGCGGGATCAGCGGACAGACGACAAGCGAGATGGTCGTCCGTTTCAGGCAGGATGTCATAGACCTTAATCCTAAGAAGGTCGTAATCCTTGCCGGAATCAACGACATCGCCTGCAACAACGGCGCGATTCCCGTAGAAGGGATAATGGGCAATATCAAGTCTATGTGCGAACTTGCGAAACTGCACCACATCAAGCCGATTCTCTGCACCCTGACCCCGACCACCACATTCCCGTGGAGGCCTCAGCTCGGGGACGTGTCTGCGACGGTCGACAAGGTGAACGACATGATCCGCGCATATGCCAACAGCAACCGCATCAAACTCGTAGATTATGCCAAGGTCCTGACTAAAGACGGGCAGAGGTATACGAAAGAATACACCAAGGATGACGTCCATCCCAACCTTGCCGGTTACAAGGCAATGGAGGAGGCTCTCCTGAAGGTTATAGGCAAATAAAACCGAATGACAATGAAACGTCCTGTTTTACTCTCTCTATTTGCGGTCGCCGCAGTTGCGTTCATATCTGGCTGTTCTTCAGTGGGGGACGACCAGCTGACCCTCGGGGAAAAGAATCTCAAGGAAGGCTATTATGTCTCAGCTTACATCTGGCCGTCTTGTCATGATGATCCCGTGGCACGGAAATACCTCTGGACAGAGGGGATAGGTGAATGGGAGGTAATTCAGAAAGGAAATGCCAGGTTCCCGGGACATTATCAGCCTAAGCAGCCTCTGTGGGGTTACGAGATGGATGATGATCCCGTAGTGGTGGAGAAATGGATCCAGACAGCCCTGAAGTACGGAGTCAACACTTTCTGCTACGACTGGTACTGGTACAAGAGGGGAGACGAATACAATGGTCCTTACCTGCAGAGCGCCCTGGAAAACGGCTTCCTCAAGGCTCCCAGCAACGGGAAGATGAGGTTCTACGTGATGTGGGCCAACCACAAGGTAATCTACAATTACTGGAACTACCACAAGTGGGGCGACAACACCGACCTGCTTTTCGACCCCTGCATAGGCTGGGATGAGTTCAGGCAGATAGTGGACATATGGATCAACAGGTACTTCAAGCTTCCGAACTATTTCAAGATTGACGGCAAGCCTGTACTCGGCGTATTCGCAGTCCAGAATTTCGTGGACGGATTCGGCAGTGAAGAAGAAGCTGCAAAGGCAATGGAGTGGTTCCGCAGCGAGGTCAAGAAGGCTGGATTCCCGGATGTCTATCTCATGGGCATGTCCGGAGGCGGATTCCATCTCAACGAAGCCAACAAGGCCAGGATCGAGAACCACAAGAAGATCCTCAACACCGACGGCTATTCCCTGTACAACATGGGAGGGATGAAGGACCAGGATTATCTCCATTATGCGGCAGAATCTGTCAAGATCCGCGAGGAGCTCGATGCTTACCTCAAAGAGCCGTTCTATCCTTGCGTTTCAGTCGGCTGGGATGCCACTCCGCGTTATCCGGCCCAGACCGAGAAGGATGTGATCTACCAGAACCGCGAACCGCGGGTGTTCGGATCCTATCTCAAGCTGGCGAAGGATTATGCAGATGCACATGCCGACACCCAGGTGAAGCTCATCACCATCAACGCATGGAATGAATGGATCGAGGACAGTTACCTGCTGCCGGACAAGAAGTTCGGATACGCCTATCTTGAGGCGGTAAGGGATGTGTTCGAAGGGAAGTACGAGTAGCCTTTCAGCCCATCCTCTCTGACAACCAAGCTGCGTCCACCCTGGCGAAACCCGGGGCTGGACGCACTTCCGTATTACGCGACAGGATGCCGCAGCAGTCCCCGTAAACCTTGAATCCAGTCCTGACCCCCATCATGCTGCCGTCTTTTGGATAGGTGAAAATGATGTCATTGTCAGGACCTTCCAGCCGGTAGAACTTGAATGCGGCATCGCCTAGGTTCATTTCTATCCGGGTGACGTATTTGCACATTTCGATGGCTACGTCATCCAGTCCTGCTTCATGTATGTTCACTTTTTCGATGAGGTCTCCGACACTGTCGACGCGCCGCAGGGTGTAGCCGTCCATTGCCGGGTCATTCCTGAGGGACTCTGAAACAGCGTCCATAGATTTTTCAACTGCTGCAGCCTGTTCGGCGGACAGCGCCCCCTTGGGCATGAGCCAGACCATCAGCCTGCCATCGGGGTCATGGTACAGGGTTGGACCGGTGACCAGATTCACGGTACCGCAGTGCGGGCAGGTCCATGTAAACAACGATCCGTCAAGTACTTTTTCCTTTAGGGATGGGTCTTTGGACGTGTTTATGCTCTCATATGTCTTTACCTGCTGCATGCTGCCGCATTTGAGGCAGCGTCCTTGGATGGAATCCGGCATGATCTCATGAATTGGTGTCAAAAGTGCCACAAATTTAATAAATAATGCTATCTTCGCAATGTCAACCCATTAGGGGGAAGTGAAAACGTGTAATAAACCTGAAAAATGAGTACCAGACAAGCAACTTCCGATCTTTGGAAGAAAGAGGATTGGCTGGCGATCTGGATAGGATTCATTGTGATCGCGGTGGCCATTTTCGCAGTTCTTAGCAAAGCGTTCGATTTCAATGCCCTTAAGTTTTCGACATGGACCGTCGGTGAGGCGGCGTCAAAGGCCGTTCCCCTTGGGAAACAGCTGGCCAGCGGCGCTTTCTGGGGCAGGGCCCTTGTAACCGTCCTGACCCTCGGAATCCTGTTTTCCGCAGGAGTAAAGCTTCAGGGAGAGAAACTCAAGGATTATGTGCCTGCTTTCATAGGTCTCTTTGTCGTTGCTATCATTGTCCGCTGCATCAGCGCTGAGTTCACCCTTAACCGCTATCTCGAGTGGGCGTTCTGGGCTCTTTTGGTCGGCCTGTTGATTTCCAACACCGTAGGTGTCCCGAACTGGCTGAAGCCTGCTATCAAGACAGAGTTCTACATCAAGACCGGCCTGGTGATTATGGGATTCAGCGTGCTGTTCTCCAACATCGCCAAATTCGGCCTCTATGGACTGGGCATCGCGTGGATCGTGACTCCGATCGTCATCATCTTCATGTGGTGGCTCGGTACAAAGGTCATGAAGATGGACAACAAGCCGCTCGTCATTACGATGGCGGCAGCTACATCTGTCTGCGGAACATCAGCAGCAATTGCTACCGGAGCAGCATCCGATTGCAAGAAGGAAGACCTCTCACTTACCATTTCCATTTCCATCATCTTCACCATCCTCATGATGGTTTTCGAGCCCCTGCTGCTCAAGTCTTTCGGAACTCCCGAGATCATGGCCGGCTCTCTGATGGGCGGTACCATCGACTCGACAGGAGCCGTGGCCGTGGCTGGCAGTACATATGGAAGTGGTTCTGTAGCTGAGACTTCTGCTGTCCTTGTCAAAATGATCCAGAACATCCTGATCGGCTTCATCGCATTCTTCGTGGCAATCTATTTCGCGACAAGCGTCAACAAGAAGCCCGGTGAAAAAACTGGTGCAGGTGAGATCTGGAGGCGTTTCCCGAAGTTCATCCTCGGTTTCTTCGTGGCATCCATTGTGGCATCTATCCTCGCTAATCCTGACCTTCTCGGAAGCAGTCAGGTCGGCGCAATCAACAAGGTGCTCGACCAGTACAAGAACTGGTGCTTCGTGCTTGCATTCACAAGCATAGGCCTTGACACGAATTTCAAGGACCTCGTCAAGCGTATGCAGGGCGGAAAGGTCCTCTGGCTCTACATCATAGGACAGAGCTTCAACATTGCACTCACGTTCTTCGCAGTCTGGCTGCTTCTGTCCGGTAAGATATTCCCGGTTCCTTCACTGGAGCTGTTCCAATAGACCCTTTTTGAGACGTAAGGTAAATATATTCAAGGTGGTGACTGTCGTGACGGCGGTCACCACTTTAGCTTTGGCCCTGTGGATAATGTTCTGGAACAAGGGCCTTTCGGCCGATCTGGATTTCGGTGCCGGAGCCTATTACTATGCCGACATCCCGAATTTCGAGGAATATGAGACCAGGGGGATTACTACCAGTATTCCCTATTGGGTGTATGTTGCATTGTTCCTTGCCTGGGGATTCCTGATGATTTTGCTTTTCCTTTGGGTCAGCAAGGACAGAAAAGGTAAATAACCCGCTTCGCTTTCAGAACCGTCGACTTCGTCGACCCCTCCCATCTGCGATGGGCCCCTCCCTCTTACAATGCCGAGGGCGGCTATGGGCGCTGAAAGCGGAGCGGGTTATTTCAGAAGCAGCTAAAGATCCACGTCGAAGTGGAATCCGAGATAGACCTTTCCGGGTTCCTGGCCGAGTTTTTCGAGGAATTGGTACGACGTGCCTCCGTTGTAGGCTATGGTTATGCCGGCCCTGACAGGGTATGGCACCCAGGCTATGTTCCCGAGCCTGACATTGAGGTCCATGCCGGCGCTGTAGAGGTCCCTGCCAGTCTCAATCCTGTAGTTGTAGGCGCGGCTGAAGGACAGGGAGGTGTATTCGAAGAATGGAATCGCCTCGAAATTACGGATATAGGCTACCGGGCTCAGGAAAGACCAGCCGACGGGGGCGAAGGGGATCGCGTACTCGGCAGAGATGAGGGACTGCATCGGGCAGTAGAGGGACAGGACCGATCCGGCTCCGCTGTCAGCAAATCCGCGGGGGCTGCAGGTAACGGTATTGGCTCCGTACATCACGTATTTCTTGGAGTTGGCCTGGACGGTTGCAGAAAGGCGTATGCCGTGTGTCTGCCCGATTCCGGGCAGGTAGCCGTAAGCATATGCGTAATAAGACGGGGTGAAACCCCAGCCAAGTCCCGGGTAGGTCCTTCCTCCGACCTCTAAGCCGAGTCCAAGTCGTGGATATATCCTTGATGGCGGGGTCTGCTGGACGTTGTAGAAGCGCAGGGACACATCAAGGCGCCCTAGGAAGGAACCGTTGTTTTCGTGGTGGGTGATTATCGGGGCTTTGTCATCATCGGAGCGATAGGTGTAGATGTCGTAATTGTCTGTGTACCTGTCGTTGGAGAGATTGTAGGACACCTGCGGCACGAGTCCTCTGTTCCATCCGCCCGAAGAGAAGGAGATGGGAACATATGCCTTGATGGTGCCGTGGATCCGGTAGTTTTTCTTGCTGCTGCTGCCGATGTAGAGGCTGGAAGTGTCGGCGGGATTCTCAGCATATGGCCTTCGTATGAGCTTGTAGCCGTATTCGCGGGCAGTCCTGTCGCCGAAGTGCAATTCCCCGCTGAAGACCACGGGAAGTCCCGTGTAGGTGTATTTGATGTGCCCCTCAGCCATCAGATTGTCCTTGTTCCATCCGTCGTCCGGGCTGTCCGGGTTCTTGTGCATGGAGACACCGACGCTTCCATAGGAGTTGCCCATTGTGTTCTGGAAGAAGCCCGTGGCTCCGATTCCGAAGTCATCGTACTGGACATCGCTGCTCAGTTCAGCGATTTCGTCATAGTTGAAGTAGAAAGGCGCCCAGGAATGGAAGTGGATCAGGTTCCCGATTTTGGAGTAATGCCGGGGTTCTGTAATATTGGGTTCTTGGGATTCACTGCCTGAGGCAAGGGCCTTTTCCTGTTCGGAAAGAGCATCGGCAATGACCCATTTGTGGATATCGGCGAATTCGACTTCCTTCGGTGAGAGGGTGGCTGTGCTGAGAATCTTCCCCTCTGGCCTCAGTTCGGAGAACAGCAGCTTGCCGTCCTTGAATGACGGGTCGCAGGCTCCGTATCTTGTCGAGGTCAGCTGGAAGACCTTTCCGTTTTCCAGCTGATAGATTTCATTGACACCGGTCCTGTCAGAGCAGAAGGCGATGGCGCTGCCTGCGGCGACAAGCTGCTTGACCTTGACTGGCTGAGGTGCAAGTTCCTGCCTGAGACTTCCTTTGAAACGAGGGGCTCCGGGCCAGCCGAAGCCTTCGACGGGGACGGAGTAGATACCGAATCCTTTGTCGGAAAGGCCGCTGATATAGATGGTTCCGCGTCCGTTTTCGTCTGATGGGATCCACACGGGCTCAGTGAGCTGGAGAGAATCCGGGGCAGGAAGGGTGGCTTTGACCCCACCTGAATAGGCGTCCACCAGGACCAGCTTGGAACCGCCTTCATAAGGATATTCCACAGCTGTAACAAGAAGGCCGTCAGGTGACGGGGAGGGATTGACCATCCTGGATGAGAGAGTCAGGCTGACCGAACGGCCGGAGGCCGGTTCATAGTACCGGATCCTGGAACTCTGCTTGAGGTCCCACCTTGGAGATGGAACCGGCTCGCTCCAGTAGAGCCTGTTGAGGGCCTTGTCATATGATAGCTTGAAGGCCTGCGAAGACATGAGCCTGACCGAGGACTCTTTCCCGTCCGGAGAAATCTTCACGAGGGTGGACGGGCGCGTAAGAGAGGATTTTATGGCATATGTCCCATCATCCGTACCTGCGGTCCCGTACCACGTGGTGAAGCGCTTCGGGGTCTGGACGAGGGCGTCTGCGGTCATGAATGGCTCCCTGAGTGCGGCTTCCTCCTTGAACTGGGCCGCATATTTTTCCTGAAGGTCTTTCCAGGTGGCCTTGAAACGCATTCCCGAAGCATCCTTGACTGTCTTCTGCATCCGGCCTATCCTGAGCGGATGGTGGGTCACACCGTCGAAATAACGCTGCATGAACAGCGGGTCGTTCCAGAAATACCTGATTCCGGCTATCGTCTGGTAGCCTGTGAGGTAATGGTCTGGCGTGTAGTGCTTCTGCGAGCCGTAGCGCCAGCGGTACCAGTTACGGAAATCTCCCTGGTCCATCGCCATGTTGAAATATCCCAGGAAGTCAGCTGAGCGGCCCCTTCCGCTCTGTGTCAGAGCTGTTTCCGCTACGACTGCATCCCCTTCCAGAAGGTGCGGACCGGGATAAACGGCGTCCAGGGCACCGTCCAGCATCTCTCCCAGGAACCAGTGGAATCCCTTGAAGAAACCCGAGCGGGAGAACTGCAGCTGCGCTACATGGCGGCCTTCATGTACCGCGAGGTTGGTCATCCAGGGCATGGCCTCGGATGCATATGGATCGGGGAAAGTGTAGAGGCTCATCCTTCTCGGAGCCCAGGTCACAGATCCGTTGGAGATGCTGTAGAGGGTGTTGAGGACTACCGGGTGGGGCTTGCTGTACATCATGTTCGGGCTGAAGCCCAGGCTGCCTTTAAGCCGTGGCGCGAATTTCTGGAGCTCCAGGCCATATGCCCTTGCAAGCGAATCGCTTCCCGTAGGGAAGATAATCCGGTAATCCCGGGTGTCCATTGAACTCCATTTAAGGCCGGCGGGATTGTCGCCGTCGGTGGAAAACTGGGCCGTGGCCGAAAAAGAAACAGCCGCCAGAAGCGACAGAGCAATAAGGAGCCTCTTCATTTCGAATAATGATAACAGAGACAAAAGTAAGCATTATTTTTCCTATTTTTGTGTCCGGAATCTTCAACCATATGAACCAATGACGGTTTTTGTCCAAATCCTCACTCTTCTAGGCTCGGTGGCCCTTTTCCTTTTTGGCCTGAACCTTATGAGCGGAGGTCTCCAGAAGGTAGCCGGAGACGGATTGAGGGCCTTCCTGGCCTCAATGACATCCAATGCACTGAAGAGGATCCTGACCGGAATGGGGGTCACTGCGGCTATCCAGTCGTCCACGGCTACAACTATCATGGTTGTAAGCTTCGTCAACGCCGGCCTCCTGACCCTTGCCCAGGCTATCGGCGTGATCATGGGAGCGAACATCGGTACCACGGTCACGTCGTGGATAATGGCCGTCTTCGGCTTCTCATATGATCTGTCCACCATATCCTTCCCGCTCATCCTGGTTGGTTTTATGATGATGTCCTTCTCGGGGAAAAACCGGAAGTTGCGTGACGTGGGGGAGATAATCATAGGATTCGCACTTTTCTTCGTGGGGTTCGCCATGCTCCGTTCCACGGCTGCCACCCTCATCAGTCCGGATTCGTTCGGTTTCCTGAAAGGCTGGACCGGGATGGGATTCCTGTCGGTCCTGCTTTTCCTGATAATCGGAACCCTGCTTACCATATGTTTCCAGTCATCGGCCGCTACAATGGCCATCATCATGCTGCTCATCACCTCTGGGGTGATACCGTTCAAGATGGCGGCGGCGATGATCCTTGGCGAGAACATAGGAACGACAATCGCGGCGAACGTTGCCGCATCCATAGGTAACACGACATCCAAGCGCGCCGCCATGGCGCACACTGTCTTCAATGTCTTCGGAGTGTGCTGGGTGCTGGCTGTTTTCCCGTTCTTCCTGAAACTGATAGGGATGGTTGTCAGCAGCCTCTTCGGCCTGCCCGACCCAAATTCCGTAGATTTCTCGGCATATGCCGACGGCCTGCCCTCAAATGTCTCGTCGTCATTGCTTTACAGTGTGACCACGATGCACACTATCTTCAACCTGACGAACACCCTCATCCTTGTCTGGTTCATTCCCCAGATCGAGAAGGTGGTCGGCCTTATCATTCCCGGGAAACCTGATGATGAAGAGGTCTTCCGCCTTAAGTTCATTCAGGGAGGTCCTCTTTCAACAGCCGAACTTTCCCTTGACGAGGCCAAGTCGGAGATCGTCCATTTCGGGGAGATCTGCCATAAGGGCTTCGGGTACGTACGCTCTGCTGTGAATGTCAAGACAGCGGATGAGCTTGATGAGCTTTATGCCAAGCTTGACAAGTACGAAGGGATAACCGACAGGGTGGAATATGAGATAGCATCTTATCTGTCAGAAGTTTCCAAGGGAGACATAAGTGCCGAGTCCGCCTCGAGGATAAAAGGGATGTACCGTATCATCGGGGAAATGGAGAGCCTTGGTGATTCCGGTGAGGCGATCGGCAGGATGATGAAGCGGACTCTCAGCTTCGGGAGTTCCTTCAGTGAGGAGATGCTTAAGAAGCTCAACAGGATGATGGACCTCGTTGAGGATGCCTATGGTGCCATGATGGTGAACCTTAACGAGCGATATTCTTCGCTTAAGGACATCACGAATGCCCTGGACGCCGAGTACAACATCAATGAGTACCGTAACGAACTCAGGGAGGAGCATATAGTGAATATCGAGAAGCAGGGATACGATTATCGTACCGGAGTGTTCTATATGGACATAATTGCTGAGTTCGAGAAGATGGGAGACTTCATCATCAACATTTCTGAGGCTCAGATTTCAGAAAACATATCCTAAGGTGTCATGAGGATAGGCGGCAAGACAGAAAAGGGAAATACGCTGGCTTTCTGGCTGCTTCTGGCATTCGGGATAGCAGGCATATGCATCGGTGGGCTGAGGTCTGACCGGTTTGCGCCCCGTACCAGGGAGGCGGCTTCCGACTCCGTGAAAACCAGGAAGTTCCCGTCCGTCACTCCTCCTGGTGCCATAAGCGACCAGGCTGCGCGGCTCGTGTGGAGCGCGGAGAATTTCTGGAACGCATTCACTGATACATCTGTTTTCTTCCCGGGAGACACCACGATGGTGAACGGAGTCCTCAAAGAGGATGTGGAGGAGGCGATGGGGACATATGCCACTATGCTCGGGATGGTGCCCCTGGATGTGGCCCAGCGTAGCCAGGGAAGGTTCTTCGGGAGGATTTCCGCTTTCCAGGAGGCTCACCCCGAATCGGGGATGTTCCAGGAAATCGTGGAACTTGCCTCGAAATATTTCTATGACCCGAATTCTCCTGTGCGGAGCGAAGACATATATCTCCCTTTCGTGCAGAGGCTTTCGCAGTCGCCGCTTGTTCCCGAAGGCATGCGCATGGCATATGCTTTCGACGCGGAAATGTGTTCGCAGAACCAGACCGGTTCTGTCGTCGCGGATTTTTCCTTCACCACCCTTGCCGGACGCAAGATGCGCCTTAGCGGGATCAAGGCTGAAAACACGCTTCTCTTTTTCTCGAATCCAGGATGTCCGGCATGTGCGGAAATAATTGAGTCACTGGAAGGCAGCCAGCATGTCGCTGCGCTTATCTCTTCCGGCCGCCTTGCGGTAGTGAACGTGTACATAGACAAGGAGCTGGATGAATGGCGGACATATGCCGTGAACTATCCCAAGTCGTGGATCACGGGCTACGACCAGTCTTACAGCATCCGCAGCGGCCGCCTGTACAACATCCGCGCGATACCTTCTCTCTATCTCCTCGATGCGCAGAAGCGCGTCCTCCTGAAAGACGCCACTCCCGACAAGGTCCTCACCGCCTTAAGTTCGATCCGGTAGAGTCTTTGTATCGCCGCCCCCCAGACCGGGGTGCGCCTCATGCGTCGCATTCGCTCCAAATCGGCTTACCCGGTCCGGGGATATGCAAAGCGCAATCCTCGTGAAACTGAGAATGCACAATGGTTTGAGATGTTATTTAAACAATTCTGAATGAGATCCGAGTCGGACCAGGGCAATGATCTTTTCCGTTTTTATCAATCCAGATTAACAGGAAATCATTTTGAATATGACATTCCATGCAACCCTTATATTCGCCGGCAAGCATATGCGGTTTGAATGCAACATCAACAGTCCTCTTCTCTTGCAACTGGCCTAATGCAACTTTCAGAACAGCAAGTTTTTCCGGTTGATTCCGATAATGTTTCAAGTCTTTTTTGAACTTGGATGATAATCTTAACTCCCACATTTCAAAGCGCCTCAACGAACTCATCAAACTTCCCCATATCCAACTTCTCGAGGTTCTTGCCGCTACGGACTTCATTGATAGCCTCTATCGTTTCCTCGTTCGGTTCGTCATAAACGATATCCATAAGAACCGTTTCCACATAGTTGTTGAGGCTACGGTTCTCTTTCTTAGCTCTTATTTTCAGTCGACGGATCAGCTCCTTGTCGAAGCGGAAAGCCGTCTGCACTTTTGCACTTGTCGCCTGCATAGATAGTTATATTTTATAGTGCAAATATATAACAAATATATAACAAATCAAATCAGTTTTGGTATTGTTCGAGAATTGTAACAGGGTCGCTAATACCTTCTTGGTCTGGGCTGCCAGATACTTTCAGGTGCTTCCATACGTGTGATTATTATTTTCTTTAGGGAGAGCACAAGCCCTTTCCTGATGTTTAAGCCTTATTACTGATAAGAATATTGTATTTGGAAATAATTAATAATAGTTATATTTTTAGGATATAATTATATAGCCATTTTCATGAATAGATTTAAAATAATCCTAATTCTTATTGCTTTTCTTTTCGCATATAATTCATTGGGACAAACCTTTGACGGGTTCAGATACTTGCATGTAAAACCGTTAGTATATCAAGACGGTCGTGTTGATACGTGGGGAGTCTGTGCTCAGGTAGAAAAAGCTTTCGAGGAAAAGGGTTTTACGATTCTTACACAAGACGAAATACAGTCTCCATCATCTAAGGAGGTTGTTTTTCAAACGATTACTTGCAGTATTACTCACACAAATCACCCCGTTAACACAGTAGCTAATACTGTTAATATTCGTTTTTCGGATTTTGAAGGGCATGTTGTATATGTCTGCGACGGAGGCTCTTGGGCTTCTTCATTCCAGCGTGATATGACTAGAGCAACTGACGAGGCTCTTCAAGGGTTTCGTAAGATGAAATACCACTTTAATCCAGCATTGACCCCAAGGCCATCTTATTCAAATGTAGAGACGCTTAATTGGAGTGAGGACAAGTTGAGAGCATATTATGACAGTAATAATATCGACGCTATTGAAGGTATTTATAAAACAGCCCCAGGAGATAATTCCGACTTTTATCGTTTAGGTATTATTAAAATCGGGTACAAGTACAAAGCAGTTGTCCTTGAAAGCGATAATGCTATTTGGGAACCAGGGGAGGTTAAAGCTGTTTTTGAACCGGCGAATCTAGGCCTGTATTCAGTATCATGGTATCTTGGCAACAAGAAAAAGACCGAAGTCTTCGGAGAAGTTGATTCTTATGGCATTCTAACTGTGAATCTCACAAAAACGGTTGGAGTAGATGCCAAGTTCTTAAAGGTGTATCCCATTCAAAAGGTATCATCAAAAAAGACAGGATTCGTTCCGACGCCATCTGATATAAAATCAAAAAAACCGGTTGGTAGTGGATCTGGTTTCTTCATTTCAAAGAATGGTTTTATTGCGACCAATGCACATGTTGTAACCGGGTCGAAAGGCCTAACAGTTGATGTGCTCGATAACAATGGAGTATCACAAAGGTATATTGCGGACGTTGTATACATCGACCAGGCTAACGATGTGGCAATCATTAAAGTTAATGATGAAGAGTTTTGTCCACTAAAGGACCTTCCCTATACTATTGAGGCAAATGCAAATATTGGAGCAGATGTGTTTACAATCGGCTTTCCGCTAGCCAGAAAAGAGTTAATGGGTAATAACTTTAAGGTGACAAATGGGATAATTAGTGCAAAAACTGGAGTTGGAGATGATGTGCGTCATTATCAAATAACAGTACCTATTCAAAGCGGAAACAGCGGTGGGCCTCTTTTTAATAAGGATGGGAATGTTGTTGGTCTTACAACATCTTCATTGAGTGAAGAGTATGTAAATGAAAAAAGTATTAAACCGACGAGGATTGAGAATGTTAATTATGCTGTAAAATCGCTCTATCTTTTGGCTGCAATTAATGCCCTACCATCATTTGATGGACTTACTTCAAATAATGGTTTGGAGGGAAAAACGCTTGAGGAGCAAATAGATGTATTAAAGAATTATATTTGTCTTATTCTTGTTTATTGATTGCCATGAAAAGGTTTTTTCTAGTCGGTTTATTAGTTCTGTTACATGTATCATTAATGGCGCAAAAGGTGTCAGGTTCTTTTAAGCCCTTGCAAGATTTAGATCGTGTTAAGATGGTTATAGATTTTTCACAAGCCGACATAATGGGTATGTCCGAAGAGGAGTTTTATATTTATGAGGAGGACTGGGCAAAAGACAAGCCTGAAGTTTTATCGCTTTTTTTTGGATATGCTAACAAGGCTTTGAAGGGCAACTTGATCCTCGGGAACTATAACAATGATTCCTATTATCTTTTAGCATTATACATACGCTCTGTTAATGTAAAAGGTGATTATGACTGTGATCTTAGTCTTTTGTGTGAAGGCGTGGAGATAGCACGTGCTATTAAAATTGGTGCGAAAGGAGGGAAATTTGGGTCAAAGCTAAATCTTATGAAAGATGGCGCAGAGCATACAGGTAAAGCATTGGGGCAATTTCTTTTGGGTGCAATAAAACGGGGAAATAATTAACTGAAGAAGTTGTTACTATTTCTCGCTTTCCTTGACCCTTGGTGATCAAAATTACCCCGGTCCGTAGCTTTCTCCTTTATGTTTTAAAGATTTCTCATGTAGGAATTATAAACTTTTTTCAGTACGTAACCGCAGCATTATAGCCGCCGGATTCTCTTTTTTAAACAGGATTGAAATAGTATAAACTACTTCCACAGAATGGGAATTTCGGGTGCCAGAGCCATTCTATCGCACGGAAATGGCCCTGCAACCAGTGAAAATTGCGATAGAATGAGGATTTGACCCCCTGCAGCCATTCTGTTGCAATGGACCTTTGGAGGGAGTGCTTTTCAGGTGCCGCTCCCCGCACCGTGTAAGCAGTGCTTCAACACCGGCGGTCAGCCGGTTATCTCCCGCTAGGCCTCCGGGGAGCTCGAGGGAATGGCTCTCCTCGGCCTGACGAGGATAACCGGCTCACCACTGTCGGCGAGTAGTTGCCGGCTACGGAACCAGGACACAATCCGCCGCTGGGTTCCACTCACTGACGAAAACGCCTCAAATCGTGCGCGACAGGAAACCCTAATTCTAACGTGGGACCTCCTGAACGCTCCCCGGTCCGGGGAGCGACAAGCACTTATTCCTTGACGGAGAAGGCCCAGATGATGGCCTGTTCGAAGACTTCTCCGGGGCGGAGGACCACCGGCGGGTAGTCGGGCTCGTTGGGGCTGTCCGGGTAATGGCAGCATTCCATGGCCACACCCCAGTAATCGTGGTAGGTGTGTCCGTTCTTTCCGGCGGGGCAGCCTTCGAACCAGTTCCCGGTGTAGATCTGGATTCCCGGCTGGGAAGTGACTACGGTAACAACCCTGCCGCTCTTCGGTGAATACAGCTCTGCGGCATCCTGAAGCTGTCCGGGAGTCCAGCCGTCAATGAGGTAGCAGTTGTCATAGCCCTTGCCGAACTTCAGGGCAGGGAAATCGGCATCGATTTCTGCACCCAGGGTCTTTCCTGAGACGAAATCCATCGGAGTGCCTGCCACCGGCTGGGATTCCCCAACGGGGATAAGGGTGTCGTCGGTAGGAAGGTATTCAGAAGCATTCAGTTTGAGGACATGCTCCTTGATGTCTCCGCTGCCTTCGCCGTCCATGTTGAAATAGACATGGTTTGTAAGGTTGACGACTGTCGGTGCATCGGTCTCGGCTGTCATGGAGAGCTTGAGCTCATTATCCTCGCTCCACTCATAGTGGGCGACCACTTTCATGTTGCCAGGGTAACCGGCCTCGCCGTCTTGGGAGAAGTACATGAATTCCACTGCATCTCCTTCTATCCGGCTGTCCCACACTTGGTTCTGGAATCCTTCCGGTCCGCCGTGGAGGTGGTTCGGGCCATTGTTGATAGGGAGTGTGTATTCCTTTCCGTCAAGGGTGAACCTGCCCTTGGCTATGCGGTTGGCGAAGCGTCCGGGAATCTTTCCGGCGCATGGGCCGTCGGCGAAATATGAGGCTGCGTCAGGGTAACCGATCACTACGTCGGCCAGGTTTCCGTCCCTGTCAGGAACATTGATCCCTACGATGGCCGCCCCTATGCTTCCCAGGACCACAGATGCCCCGGAAGCGTTTGTCATTGTGTACTTGTAAATCTCTTTGCCACATTCCGTGGTTCCCCAGAGTTCCTTTGTTATCTGAATAGCCATATGTCATTTGTGTTAGTGTCCAAACACAAATGTAACTAAAAAACCGGAATAACGGTCTATTTCAAAAAAGCGAAGAAAACAGCAGCGATCAGGCACAGGAAGGCAACGCCGTGGTTCCATTGAAGGGGCTGGCCTTTGAAGACCAGGGTTACTATGACGGTAAACACCGTCAGGGTGACTACTTCCTGGATAATCTTCAGTTGTATGAGACTGAACGGACCGCCGTTCTCATTGAAACCAATCCTGTTTGCAGGAACCATGAAACAGTACTCGAAAAATGCAAATCCCCATGACAGCAGGATAATCAGGATAAGCGGCCAGCCGGTAGTGATTTTCATCTCCTGCAATTTCAGGTGTCCGTACCAGGCGAATGTCATGAAAATGTTGGAACAAACCAGCATCAGGACTGTCAGAAGACCTTTCATCAGCTTGTTTTCAGTTGTTTACAGTAGATTTGTAATGGCTATGGCGACAATTGCGATAGGACAGAGCCACTTGATAGAGAACCAGACCACCGGGAATGCGACCTTGGCGGCCTTGCTCGTTCCATAATTCGTAAACTGGGTCCTTACATCCACCTTCGGCAGTTTCCAGGCGACAACGATCACGAAGACGAAAGAGCCGATCATCATGAAGACGTTGGAAGTGAGGAAGTCACAGGTGTTGAAGACCTTCGGGAAGAGGGCGCAGGCACATCCCAGGATGAATGCCAGGCAGCAGATACAGAGTGTAGCCGTGCCGCGCCTGAATTTTTTCTGGTCCACCATCCAGGCAACGCAGACCTCCATCATTGATATTGATGAGGTAAGGGCTGCAATCAGGATAGCCAGGAAAAAGAGGAAGGGAACAACCGGACCCATCTGCGAGAAGATAACCGGAAGTGTCTCATACACAAGGGACGGGCCTGCGGCTGCGGGGAGTCCTGCGGCAAAGACAGCCGGCATTATGGCGAAGCCGGCGAGAACCGCGAAGACAGTATCGAAGATTGCAGTCCATATGCCCGAGTAGAAGACATTCTCTTCTTTCCGCATATATGAAGAATAGGTGAGCACGCATCCGACGCCGAGCGACAGCGAGAAGAATGACTGCCCGAGAGCATCGGCGATGGCCCTTCCGTCGATCTTTG
Organism: uncultured Bacteroidia bacterium; assembly: GCA_902803535.1. GTDB lineage: Bacteria > Bacteroidota > Bacteroidia > Bacteroidales > UBA932 > Cryptobacteroides. The sequence goes on from CADCQP010000227.1 coordinate 22,866, forward strand.
AGAAATCCGGTTTCACCAGGTACTCTATTCCGGCGGACGCGCCGGGGAGGCTGACCGAGCGGATGACGATGAGCAGGATCATGATGAAGAGAACCGGCATCATCACCTTGGAAAAGAGCCCGATGCCTTTGTCCACGCCGGCGGCTACGATTATGCCGGAAAGGGACAGGAAAACGGCGAGGCTGCCCAGAGGCTGCCAGACGGAGTCCGTCATGGCCTTGAAAGTCTGGGAGGCTTCAGTGATCTGAAGGCCCTGGAATGATCCTGTGCAGGAGCGGATGAAATAGTCGAAACTCCATCCTCCGACAACGCTGTAGAATGAAACTATGACGAAGGCGGCAAGTACGGCCAGGCCGCCTTCAGCCATAAGCGGGCTGTCCGGGACGGTTTTCTTCAGGGCTCCGATAGTGTCCGATCCAGTCGTCTTGCCGAGGAGGGACTCCGCGAAGAAGACCGGAAGGGCGATGATTATGGAGCACAGGATGTAGATTATGATGAATGCGGCGCCCCCATGCTGTCCTACCATATATGGGAACCGCCATATGTTTCCCAATCCGATTGCACTGCCGGCAAGAGCCATTATGACGGCAAAGCGGCTTGAAAAGTTTCCTCTGCTGGGTGACATTTCAGGTTAAATGTTGCAGCGGCGCCTAGCGCCTCTTGTAAATGGTGAAGTTATAGCATATGCCGGACTGGGGATCCGTCTCCTGCGGAGCCACGGAATCCACGCGGAAGACCTGAGGGTCGATTTTCGGGAAGAATGCGTCCGCGTCCTTGGGGCTGTCATGCACATGGGTGATGTGGAGGGTGTCGGCGCTCTGTAGGGCTTCGGCATATGTGTAGGCTCCTCCGATGACGAAACATTTGTCTCCGCCGGTGGTTTCCAGGACCTTTTCAGCCGCGGCATATGCCTCGTCAAGCGACTTTACAACTATTATCCCTTCAGGGGCATCGGGCCATGGGAAGATGCTGATGACAATGTTTGTCCTTTTAGGCAAAGGCTTGCCGCCCAAGGATTTGAATGTCATGAAGCCCATTATCACCGGAGAGCCCAAAGTAGTGTTCCTGAAATATTTCATATCTCCCGGCAGATTCCACAAAAGGGCGTTCTTGCGCCCTATAGCCCAGTTATCAGCTACAGCTACGATAATGCATTTCTCCATGACCCAGAATATGCTTACAAATTGAAAGTGTTGCCTAAAAGCGATTCAGATGCCAAAGATAAAAAATTGTGACAATATGTCCAAAATGCGTATATTTGAATATAATAATACCACTCAGAATCATGCAGCAGTATCTCGACCTTCTCAGGCGCATAAGGACGGAAGGAGTCATAAAGACAGACCGTACCGGAGTCGGTACGCAGAGCGTTTTCGCGCACCAGATGCGGTTTGACCTTTCAAAGGGATTCCCCCTCCTGACGACCAAGAAGGTGCACCTGAAGTCCATCATATATGAACTCCTGTGGTTCATCTCCGGAGACACCAACATAAAATACCTCCACGACCACAATGTGTCCATATGGGATGAGTGGGCCGATCCCAACGGCGACCTCGGGCCTGTTTACGGCCACCAGTGGCGCAGCTGGCCTGCCCCGGACGGACGGAGCATAGATCAGCTGTCCTCGGTCATAGACCTCATCAAGAACCATCCTGACAGCCGCAGGATACTCGTCTCTGCATGGAACCCCGGGGAGATCGACAAGATGGCCCTGCCGCCCTGCCACTGTCTCTTCCAGTTCTATGTCGCGGAAGGGAAGCTCTCCTGCCAGCTGTACCAGCGCAGCACCGACACATTCCTCGGCCTGCCTTTCAACATCGCATCATATGCCTTGCTGACCATGATGATGGCCCAGGTGACCGGGCTGCAGCCGGGAGAATTCATCCACACCAGCGGAGACACCCACATCTACCTCAACCATTTCGAGCAGGTGGACCTCCAGCTGTCCAGGACTCCCAGGCCGCTTCCTCAGATGAAGCTTAACCCGGAAGTCAAGAGCCTGTTCGATTTCAAGTACGAGGATTTCACCCTGGAGGGATATGATCCGTGGCCGGCGATCAAGGCGCCGGTGGCTGTCTGATCCCTTGATTTAAAGTCCCAGTTCGGATTTCATGCTTCTCAGCAGGTCGAAGGCCTGCATGGGAGTCATGTTGTTGAGGTCTGCGGCCTTCAGATGCTCGCGGATGGATTCAAGGGCCGGGTCATCCAGCTGAAAAAATGACAGCTGGAGGGATCCGTCGCTTTCAATGGTGCCTTCCTTGATGTTGCGCGCCTTGGCGGGCTTCATAATGGTGCCGAACTCCTTGATGGGCTTCCCGGCCTGTTTGTTGGCCTCGAGGGCGCGGAGGGTCTTTTCTGCCGCCTCCAGGACTTCCGAAGGCATCCCGGCCATTCGGGCTACGTTGATTCCGAAACTCTCTTCCGTTCCTCCCGGCAGCATCTTGCGCAGGAAGATCACGTCCTTGTCAACCTCCTTGACGGCTATGTGATAGTTCTTTACGCGGGGATAAATGTCCGTGAGGTCGTTCAGCTCATGGTAGTGGGTGGCGAAGAGGGTCTTGGCTCCTTCGCCCCATTCGTGGATGTACTCAACTATAGAGCGCGCGATGGACATTCCGTCATATGTGGACGTACCCCTTCCTATCTCGTCCAGAAGGACCAGCGACCGGCGGGAAAGATTGTGGAGGATCATCGCGGTCTCGGTCATCTCCACCATGAAGGTACTTTCCCCGCGGGAGATGTTGTCGGAAGCTCCGACGCGGGTAAAGATCTTGTCACATATGCCTATGTGTGCGCTGTCGGCCGGGACGAACGAGCCTGTCTGGGCCATGAGCACTATGATGGCAGTCTGGCGCAGCAGGGCGGATTTTCCCGCCATGTTGGGTCCCGTAAGGACTATGATCTGCTGTTTCTCGTCGTCGAGGAAGACGTCGTTCGGGACGTATTCCTCTCCGGCGGGAAGGTTCTCTTCTATGACCGGATGGCGTCCTCCTTTTATGTCCAGGACGTAGCCCTTGTCAATCGAGGGGCGGCACCAGCGCCTGTGCGACGCATTCTCCGCGAAGCATGACAGGACATCGATCTTGGAAAGGGCCTGGCTGTCTGCCTGGATCGCGGCTATGTTCTTGCGGATTTCTTCCACCAGGCGGGCATATATCTCACTTTCCAGCTGGTAGATCCTGTCTTCCGCGGAGAGGATTTTCTCTTCGTATTCTTTCAGCTCCTGGGTGATGTAGCGTTCTGCGGAAACCAGGGTCTGTTTCCTTACCCACTCCTGCGGGACCTTGTCCTTGAAGGAGTTGCGTACCTCGATGTAGTAGCCGAAGACGTTGTTGTAACCAATTTTGAGTGAGGGGATTCCGGTACTTTCCGCTTCGCGCTCCTGTATGTGGAGGAGGTACTGTTTGCCATCCCGGCTGATTTCCCTCAGTTCGTCCAGTTCTTTGCTGGCCCCTTTAGCTATCACATCTCCCTTCCCGATGGCCGCTGCGGCGTTCTCGGCGAGGGTCTCGGATATCTTCTTTACAAGCGGGGCACAGCTGCGCAGGGATTTGGCAATGTCAACAAGTGCCTGCGGAGCAGTGTCCTTGCTGCACAGGTCCCTTATCGGTTCGATCTGGGCGAGTCCCCCTCCAAGTTTCAGGGCTTCGCGCGGGCCTATCTTGCCTGCTGCCGCCCTTGAGATGATGCGTTCAAGGTCGCCTATGTCCGCAATCCTGGTACGGATTTCTTCCCTTTCATCGCTGTTGTCCAGGAAGAACTGTACGATGTCATAGCGGGAATTCAGTTCCTTGATGTCGAGGATCGGGCGGCCGAGCCATCCGTGAAGCATCCTTGCCCCCATGGGGGAGACGCAGCTGTCCATTATGTCGATCAGGGA